>DAOTYL010000001.1:0-4908 GCA_034434955.1 Anaerolineae bacterium
CTGCCCGGATAGACCACCGGCGGGTAGCCATGTGGGTTGAGGTCCTGATGGTAATGGATGTGCCCCAAAGCGACATAATCCCAAATCGGATCGGTAAGGCTGGATTTGAGCACCGCGACATCGCGCCCCAACATGACATACTGCTCCGATCCGGTCCTCGCACCCATCACGCCGAAATGGCCAGCCAGCACCGCCGGAATGGTCGGATCGACCTGTTCGGCCAGATTGCGGATCAGCACATCGACCTGATTGCGCAGCAACACATCGAGCTGATTAATGCTCATGCCACGTGTATCCAGATCGGAGAGCAGCCGCTGGCGGACGGGGTAAGGAATGGTGGCAACCTGCACCGGCCCGCGCTTGGTCTCAACGCGGAAAAGTCGGTCGCTGCGCCCCACAATCACGTTATTCACCTCCAGCGTGTGGAAAATCTCGATGGAGGAGGCCTTTTGCGTCATGGTCGGAATGTCATGGTTGCCGACCAGCAACACCACCGGGCACTGCTCGGCAAGCGATTTGATACGTCGCGCGAATTCCCTCTGGTGGGTCGGATCGGGTTGGCGCGTCCTGAAGGCATCGCCGGCAAAGATGGCCAGATCGGCGTCGTGCTCTTTGGCATAATCAACGATCTCGCTCATCCGCCGCAGGAAGTCCATCACCCGCTCGCTGATGCCGGTGTGGGGGTTGATCTTGCCGTAGTTTTCCATGCCGATGTGCGTATCGGCAAAATGTAGCAGTCGAATAGGCTCAGCCATGCAGATAACCCCTGTCTGTACGTGTCAGGGCAGCTCAGGCCACCATAGGCGGCGCAGCCGCGACCACGCCACGCGCCATACTAGCAGCGCCAACGTGCTGGTGGCAGTTGCCACCAGCACAAACGTCCAGATGATAGGCCGACGCAGCCACAGGGCGCGGATGGCTACCCCCAGCGGCCCAGCGACCGCACCTGCCAGCAGTGTCCGCCAAAGGACGCGCCCCAGCGGGTAAAGCGCCGTGCCGCGATACATCCCCAGCACCATACCTACCAGAAGCCACGCCAACATGAACGGCGCCGCCGTGTTCAGTGTGGCAAGCACAGCCCCCTGTGTGGCGATCAGGTCATGGCTGGCGCGTCCCACGGCGGCAAAAGTGATGAGGGAGAGCAGATCGCCAACCGCCAGCGCGACTAACTCCCAAGTGGGGAGCCACTGCGGGTCGCGGGGGGTAGAGGTATCCGTTGCTGTGCTCTCGGAAGGTGGTAGGTTGCTCATCGTATGTTTAGTATACCATTTGCAGCGCAGTTAGTGCGGCACATATAGTGGCATGAGTAAAACCGCGTAGGCACTCCTCCGCATTATTGACAAAGTACGCTATAATGAGTACCAAGTAGCAGCGTAAGAAGAGAGGTCGGACAGACGAACGGATGATAAGGCACATACCGCCACCTCTGGTGCAGAGACACCCTATCCTGCCCTTGGTGCGTGGCGCGATGTCCATGCGTAGCGGGCCGTGGCTGCGGGTGAGCGGAACACCCTGCAGCAACGGCCGCTTGCGTGCGGCTCCGCGCCGCTGACGCAGCGCCCACGGCAGAGAGACCTAATTAACAAGGCCGCCAGTTCCGCAACTTGGCGGCTTTTTCATGTGAGGCTGCGGCCTACTATCGCTGAGAAGAGGGTGCGTGATGAACGAAGTGATCCATGTCTCCGTCGCCTGGCCTTATGCCAACGGCGACCTACATGTGGGGCATCTAGCCGGGGCTTATCTGCCTGCCGACATCTTCGCCCGCTATCAACGGCTGAAGGGCAACCGCGTGCTGATGGTCTCCGGCTCCGACTCGCATGGAACACCCATTACCGTGCGTGCCGACCGCGAGGGCATCTCCCCGCGTGAGCTATTCGAGCGCTACCATCGCCGCTTTCTAGACACGCAGAAACAGATCGGCATTAGCTACGATCTGTTCACCCACACCGACACGGAGAACCATCACCGTATTGCGCAGGATTTCTTCCTGCGCCTGCTGGAGCGCGGGGTACTCTATGAGGGGACCCAACAGCTGCTTTACGATGAGCAGGCGGGGCGCTTCCTACCCGACCGTATGGTGGAGGGGACCTGCCCACACTGCGGGTATGCTGACGCCCGCGGCGATCAATGTGATAACTGTGGCAGGCTACTGGATGCTGTACAGCTCATCAACCCGCGCAGCAAGATCACCGGCAACACACCCGTCCTGCGCGATACAACCCACTACTTTCTAGACCTGCCGCAATTCAAAGATCGCCTGCGTGCTTATTTGAGCGATAAAGATTACTGGCGCCCCAATGTCATCAGTTTCGCCCGCAACATGGTGGATGACCTGCGCGGGCGTCCTATCACCCGTGACATTGAGTGGGGCGTGCCCGTGCCGCTCGCCGGCTGGGACAATAAGCGCCTTTACGTGTGGTTTGAAGCCGTGATTGGCTACTTCAGCGCCTCGGTGGAATGGGCGCACAACAACGGCCAACCTGACGCTTGGAAGGAGTGGTGGTACAACCCCGCTTGCAAGATGTACTGCTTCATCGGCAAGGACAACATCCCCTTCCACACCGTGATCTGGCAGGCGGAGCTCATGGGAGTTTCCGGCATCTATGATGACGGCAGCCGCCCGCTGGTGCTGCCCTACGATGTGCCCGCCAACGAATACATGAACGTACAGGGGGCACAGTTCTCCAAGAGCCGCAACTGGGCCGTGTGGCTGCCAGATATTCTGGAACGCTACGACGCGGATGCCATCCGCTACTATGTGGCCGCCATCCTGCCGGAGACGCGCGACAGCGACTTCACCTGGGAAGACTTCGTTGCCCGCAACAACAACGAGCTGGTCGCCTGGTGGGGCAATCTGGCCCACCGCGTGCTGACGTTCGCTTACAAGAATTGGGAGGGCCGCGTGCCGGAGCCGGGTGAGCTACGGCCTGAAGATCGGGCGCTATTGGCGAAGGTGGAGAGGGGATTCGAGACGGTTGGAGAGCTACTCAACGGCGTTAGGCTGAGAGCGGCGCTCTCGGAGGCGATGGCGCTGGCCCGAGAAGTGAACGTCTATCTGGATAGCGCCCCCTGGTTTGGCGTGATCAAGCAGGATAAGCAAGCCGCTGCTACAACCGTTTACACGGCCCTGCAGGCCATCAACTACCTCAAGGTGTTGCTGGCGCCGTTCCTGCCTTTCAGCGCCCAGCGCCTGCATGAGATGCTAGGCTTTGAAGGGCAACTGTTCGGCGAGCAGGTCATCGCGCACTATGAGGAAACCACCCGCGCCCATGACGCGCTGCTCTATGACGGCTCGCAGGCCATCGGGCGCTGGGAGGCGCAGCATCTGCCGCCTGGACAGCAGTTGGGCCAACCGGTGGCGTTGTTCAAGAAGCTGGATGAGAAGGAAGTGGTGGAGCGGGAGAAAGCGCGTCTGGGGGCTTAAGGCCCCCGGACCTGCATTTGAGGATCGGAGGGATGTTGCGCATGAGGTCGGTTGTGCGAGAATAAGCGAGCAGCCACATCCCATGGAGGAGCCTGAAGCATGGAGTCTGCCAGCACAGTGCGCATCGCCCGACCGGGGGCCATACTGGCACTGATCTGCCTGCCGGTGTTCATCGGCGCACTCGACCTGACCATCGTCTCCGCCGTGCTGCCCAACGTGATTGTGGACCTGCGCATCCCCTTTCAAACGGGCGCAGATGATGCTGCCTGGGTGGTAAGCGGTTACCTGCTAGCTTACACTGTCAGTGTGATGCTGATGGGCCGCGTCTCCGACTTGATCGGGCGGCGGCGGACGTATTTTATCGCCCTGCTGATCTTCATCCTCGGCTCATGGTTGGTGGCCACAGCAACCTTCGCCCCGGCTGCATGGATGCGCACTGTCTTTCGCTTGATCCAAGGAGGACGCCCCGACCGCGCCTACATGGCGCTCTATGCACTTATCGGGGGACGCGTGGTGCAGGCCTTCGGCGCCGGGGCGATGGTGCCGGTGAGCATGGCGCTGGTCGGCGATCTTTATCCGCCGGTGCGGCGGGCGGTGGCATTGGGCGTGGTCGGCGCGGTAGATACAGCGGGCTGGGTGCTGGGGCATCTCTATGGTGGATTGATGGTGCAGATCGTGACTTGGCCAGTGCTGTTCTGGATCAATATCCCCATCACCACAGCAGTGGCCTTTGTGACATGGCGACAACTTCAGCCCATTGCCGAATCGCACTCCGAAGGAGGGTTAGGGCGGATCGGGTTGGCGACGGTGGCCCTATCCAGCGGGTTGGTGAACGTGCTGGCGCTTGTTGAGATTGTCCGCGCTGTAGCCCCCGGTGGATGGAACGGTTTCGCTGAGCGGCTGCTCTCCTTGAACTGGCTGGCGGGGCTGTTGGCACTGGTGATGTTAACCGCCATCGCACTGACGATCGCTGCGGCGCGGCGCATCAATGCGGGCGGGGCGGATTGGCCGGGTGCAGCGCTGATCACGCTGGCGCTGATCGGGTTGAACGTGGGCCTGGGGCAGGGAAGCGAAAATAGCGGCGGTGGACAGGCGAGCGCATCCGCTACCTTGCCGTCTTACGCGGTGATCATGCTGATTATCGCTGCGCTGGCACTTGGGGGGTTTGTCTTAGTGGAATGGCGCAGCAAGCAGCCACTGTTTGCGCTGAGCCATTTCCGCAATCGCAACATCTCCTTGGCAAGCGGCATCAACCTGCTGGTGGGCTTCTGTTTGATGGTGGGATTAGTTTCCGTACCGTTGTTCATCAACACCGTTGTAGCGGAGTCACTGGACGAGGCCGCACTGTTGAGCGGCCTGCTGCTGGGCGCATTGACCATCCCTATGGCATTGGCCAGCGTGCCCGGCGGTGCGTTGACCAGTCGCTTGGGTTACCGCGTGCCAACGGCAGCCGGGATGGCACTTGCTGCGTTGGGCTTTTACGT
>DAOTYL010000002.1:0-4546 GCA_034434955.1 Anaerolineae bacterium
TAGCATCTGCGAGCGCAAGGGCTGGACCGAGTACGCACGCGACTACAACGCGCTGATCGTCTCGTGGGGGGCCAGTCAGGAGCAGGCGGTGCAGTTCCGGGAGCAGTATCAGCAGGGGAGGCTATTCTAGTTCCCCTTCTCCCCTTGTGGGAGAAGGGGATGCGAGATCGGCAAGGCTGCTTTAGTTCCCCTTCTCCCCTCGTGGAGAAGGGGGATGTGAGAAGGGCAAAGATGCCAGAATAGCAAGATCGCTTTAGTTCCCCTTCTCCCCTTGTGGGAGAAGGGGTTAGGGGATGAGGGGGAAAACAATGGCACTTTCCAACCGCGATCGAGTTGGCCGCATCATGGATGCACTGCGCGAAGGGCTTGGCCCGTTCGTTGTGCGCGAATACCGCATGGTCTATAAAGGAGACTTTGCCCGCGAGATCGGGACGGTGCTCACCACCGACCGCTATGCGCTTCCGCCGGAGGCCTTCACCAGTGAGGAAGTACTGATCGCCTCCATTGACGCACAAGGCTGGCTGCACCTAATGTGGAAGCGCTGGAACGAGGTCTTTCAGGATAAGCTAGGGCATGTGGTGCGCTCATACGTCAGCGAGATGATCGAGGCACGCAACGCCTGGGCGCATCAGAAAGCCTTTACCAACGATGAAGCCCACCGCATCGCGGATACCGCTGCTCGACTGCTGCGGGCGGTTGGGGCGGCAGAACAGGCATCGGTGGCGGAGGAGATCTGGCGTGAGCTGCTGCGTCTACGCTACGAGGAGGAAGCCCGCCGTGCCCGTCGAGTAGAGGGCGTCAAGCCGCAGGAGATTACCACGCCGTTCGGCCTCAAGCCCTGGCGCGAGGTGGTGCAACCCCATCCCGATGTGGCCAGCGGCCGCTACCTGCAAGCCGAGTTCGCCGCCGACCTCTCGCAGGTGCTGGCCGGCAAGGCCGCCTCAGAATATCAGGACCCGGTGGAGTTCTTCGCCCGCACCTACCTCACTGAGGGCCTGTTGGCGCTGCTGGTGACGGGCATCAGGCGGCTCACGGCGCAGGGCGGCGATCCGGTGGTGCAGTTGCAGACGTCCTTCGGCGGCGGCAAAACGCACTCCATGCTGGCGCTCTATCATTTGGCTGGGCCGAACTTCAACCTTGGCGACTTTCCCGGCGGTGAGCGGCTGAAGGAAGTGATCGGGGATGTTGACCTGCCAGAGGCCAACCGTGCGGTGCTGGTTGGTACGGCCCTTAGCCCCTCAAACCCTAAGCAACTTCGCGATGCCACCATCCACACGCTGTGGGGCGAGATGGCTTATCAGCTAGGGGGTGTGGAAGGCTATCAAATGGTGGCCGAGGCTGACCTGATGGGGGTCAACCCGGGTTCGGACGTCTTGTACGATCTATTTGAGACCTACGGCCCTTGCCTGATCATCATCGATGAGTTGGTGGCCTACGTCCGCAACCTGTATGGAGTGGAGGAACGGCTGCCGTCAGGTTCCTATGATACCGTGCTGAGCTTCGTCCAGTCCCTCACCGAGGCCGTTCGGCGCTCCTCGGACTCTATGCTGCTCATTGCCTTGCCGGAATCGGACATTGAGATTGGGGGCGAGGCTGGCCGTAAGACGCTGGAGACGCTCTCACACATTGTGGGACGTATTGAGTCGGTCTGGAAGCCGGTCACGGCGACCGAGAGCTTTGAGATCGTGCGCCGCCGCCTGTTTGCTGCCGAGATGGACTATGCGGCGCGAGATGCTGTGATTGAGAGCTTCGGCGCTATGTACCGCAGTGCTTCTGGTGAGTTTCCCTCCGGCGTATCGGAACGTGGCTATCTGGAGCGGATGAGGGATTGCTACCCCATCCACCCCGAGCTATTTGACCGCCTCTATCAGGACTGGTCTACGCTGGACCGTTTTCAACGCACGCGCGGCGTGCTGCGGCTGATGGCCGCCGTGATCCATGAGTTATGGGTACGCGGTGATCAATCGTTGCTCATCATGCCGGGCACCGTGCCGCTGGATGCGACTCCGGTGCGCACCGAGCTGCTGCGCTACCTGCCTGAGACGTGGGCAGCAGTGTTCGACCGCGATGTGGATGGGCGCGAATCCCTGCCGGCTGCCCTTGATGGTAGCGTGCCTACACTGGGGCGCTATGCAGCGGCACGCCGTGTGGCACGCACCATTTTCATTGGCAGTGCACCCTCGGTGGCTGCCCAAAAGGTGCGTGGGCTGGAGGAGGTCCGTGTGCGGCTGGGGTGTGCTCAACCGGGCGAACCAACGGCCATCTTTGGGGATGCACTGCGCCGCTTGAGCAGCCAGCTGACCTACCTCTACACCGACGGCAGTCGCTACTGGTACGATACACGCCCGACGGTCAACCGCCTGGCGCGCGACCGGGCACAGAGCTTCAGTGAGGATGAAGTCAACCAGGAGATCATTGCGCGGCTGCGTAAGGTTCCCAAGAACCACGATTTTGCCGGGTTCCATGTAGCACCGCTGGACACATCGGATGTGGCCGATGAGCCGCGCGTGAGAGTCGTCGTGCTCCATCCGAAGTCAACCCACAAACGGGGGAATAGCGGCACCTCCGCCATGCAGGATGCGCAGGAGTTCCTTGCCGAGCGTGGCAGCGCCCAGCGTCTATACAAGAACATGCTCGTGTTTATTGCCCCTGACGAGAACGAGGCGGAGGCACTCAGAGAGGCTGTGCGGGAGTATCTGGCATGGAAGTCCATCCAGGCTGATGAGGAGTCGCTTAATCTCGACGCACAGCAGCAACGGCAGGTCAGAGATAGCCTTGCCAAAGCTGATGAGACGATAAACCTTCGCCTATACGCGGCTTACAGCTGGCTGTTGGTACCTACACAGCCGGAGCCGCTGGGGCCGATCGAGTTTCAGGCCATCCATATCAGCGGTGGAAACAGCTTCTATGAGCGCGCGGCTCGTAAGCTACGCCAGGATGGTCTGCTGATCTATGAGTGGTCGCCCGACATTCTAAGGATGGAGCTGGATCGCTATCCGTTGTGGGACGAGAACGGCCAGATCAGGTTAAAGCAGTTGTGGGAGTATTTGGCTCAATATTGCTATTTGCCGCGCCTGTTTGATCATGAGGTGCTGCTCAAGGCGGTTCGGGATGGGGTGGGGCGGTTGGACGCACCGTTTGCCTATGCCACAGGCTGGGATGAGCGAGGGCAGCATCACAGCGGTCTTGTGTTTCGCAGCACCGGCAGCATCTATTTTGATGACCAGAGCATCCTGATACACCCCGATTATGTTGTTGAGCCGCCTTCACTTACACCTGTTCCGTCTGTAGAACCAGAGCCGGAGATAGGTGAAGCGCCCGATCGCAGACCAGTTGCGCCCGTCTTACCGAAGGTGATCTCACGCTATTATGGACGGGTGCAGATCGATCCCCAACGGGCGAATAAGGATATAGGGGTGATCGTTGAGGAGATCGTTGAGCGTCTGACCAGCCTCGTGGGGTGCGAGGTGGGACTCACCGTTGAGATCAACGCTTATCTGCCCACCGGCTTTGATGAGAGCACCATCCGTACAATCTCCGAGAACAGCCGCACCTTGAAGTTTGAGCAGTACGGGTTTGAGGAGGAGCGGTAGCCACACTACTGTTGGCAGATAGCCGAAAGCACGTGCTTCTCGGGCTGTCGGCGCGACGTGGCTAACAGCCGTTGGCCGTATTGGTTACCACGCTCCATCTGCATACTCCCCTTGCCCTTAATCTCCCCGCCTAATGTTGACAATGTGGGTAAACTTTGATATGGTAGCCTCATGTTGCGCGTCAGCCGCCGCACCGATTACGCCCTGCGCGTCATGATCGCCATCGCACGTGCGCCACACGGCGCTTACGTCCCTGCGCCCCGCCTAGGGGAGGAGTGGGGCATCCCACGTCCCTTCCTGGTGAAGGTAGTGGGCGACCTGAGACGCAGCGGGCTGATCCTGACGACGGCGGGGCGCAATGGGGGCATCCGCATGGCACGGCCTGCCGAAAGCATCACCCTGCGCCACATTGTAGAAGCCATTGAAGGGCCGATCGTACTCAGCAACGCCTTTGTCGGCACGGCAGAGCGCGAGAATCACCTGCACCAAATGTGGGAGCGCATTCAGCACGCGCTGCGGGCAGAAATGGACGCTATCACGCTGGCTGCACTGGCCGGGGAGCAGTGGGAGGCGAGCCGCGCACAAGGGCCGGACGTTACATAGCCCCGATCCTTTGGACCTATCCTTTTTACCCTTTGCGCCACAGAAGGAGTGACCGATGGCTCAACAGAACGCGCATCGTGCCGAGGCGGGAGGGGATGGAGAGCACTTTACGCCGGTCGGCACGATGGTCTTGATGATCGGGTATGTCTTGATCTTCGCCCTCGCCTGGGGGCTGGTTTACTTCAACGAGCTGCTGGCAAGGAGATAGCGAGTCATGTTGCATGTGGATCGCTTTGAGGCGGCTTTCATACGGTTGGCTGTCCTCATGCTGCTGGCTTTTGCCGGTGCGCTGCTCATCGCCGTATTCGGGATGGGGGTGCACCTGCCGCATATGGTTGAACCCATCGCAC
>DAOTYL010000003.1:0-2552 GCA_034434955.1 Anaerolineae bacterium
TGACCTGGGCGCCGGCGTGCTACTGCCGCTGGTGGCCCGCAACGATCGGGAACGCCGCACGGTCTTCCAGGCCATCGGCCCCTTCTGGGATGGCAACGAGGTATGGCTCCTGACCGGGGGCGGAGCCTTGTTCGCCGCCTTCCCGCACGTCTACGCCACGGTGTTCAGCGGCTTTTACCTGGCATTGATGCTGGTGCTCTTCGCTCTGATCGGGCGTGCCGTGTCCTTCGAGTTTCGCAGTCGGGTGGAAAGCCCGCGCTGGCGGGCCGTGTGGGACGGCGTATTGTGCGCCGGCAGTTTGGTGCCGGCGCTCCTGCTGGGGGTAGCCGTCGGGAACATCTTGCGCGGCGTCCCCCTCACCCCCGATATGGAATACGCCGGCACCTTTTTCACCCTGCTCAATCCCTTCTCCCTGCTGGTAGGCTTGACCGGGCTGTCCATGTTCGTCACTCACGGCGCCATCTATCTGATGAACAAGACCAACGGCGCGCTGGCGGAGCGGGCCGGCCGGTGGGCCTCCCGGGGCTGGATCGCCCTGTTGATCCTGACCATTGCCACCGGCGTTGCCGCCTGGTTCGATGCGCCGGCGCGCTTCCAGGGCAAGCCGGCGCTCATATGGGCACTGCCGGCGGCAGTGCTGGCCCTGATGGCCTGGACCCGCATCCTCCTGGCCCAGGGCAAGCCAGGGCGGGCCTTCCTGGCCTCTTCCCTGACGATTGCGGGCTTGATGGCGCTCTTCGGGGCCGCCTGCTATCCCTACCTCCTGCCGGCGCGCAACGCCGTGGACATCGCCGGCTATCAGGGGCTGAGCATCTATAACGCCTCCGCCTCGCCGCTGACCCTGCAGACCATGCTCATCATCGCCCTCATTGGCGTGCCCATCATGCTGGTGTATACCGCGTACATCTACCACGTTTTTCGCGGCAAGGTGGTGCTCGAAGAGGAAGGCTATTGATCCCACAAGGTGACAGTCACCTTCCCAGGTGACTGTCACCTTTCGGCACGAGGTGACGGTCACCTACTAGGTGACCGTCACCTCGTCCCTACCATCTCCCCTTTGCGTTTTGGCCCGAAAGGTGTACAATGCAGGCGAGCCGTTAGCCGGCAAGGAGCAGTCCCATGATCATCACAATCGCGCCTTCCATCCTTTCCGCGGACTTCGCCCGCCTGGGAGAACAGGTAGCGGAGGCGGAAGCCGCCGGCGCCGATTATATCCATGTTGACGTCATGGACGGGCACTTCGTCCCCAACCTGACCATCGGCCCGGTGGTGGTGCAGGCCCTGCGCCGGGTGACCCATCTGCCCTTGGACGTCCACCTCATGGTGGAGAAGCCGGAATCCCTGCTGGAGGCGTTCGCACAGGCCGGCGCGGACATCCTGACGGTGCACGTCGAGACCTGCCCCCATCTGCACCGCACGCTCCAGCAGATTCACAGCCTGGGCGTGCGGGCCGGCGTCAGCCTGAACCCCTCCACCCCGCTGGTGGCGCTGGAGGAAATCCTGGGAGATGTGGACCTGGTGCTGGTGATGTCGGTGAACCCGGGCTTCGGCGGGCAGAGCTTTATCGAGCGCTCTGTGAGCAGGATCCGCCGGCTTCGCCAGATGATGACCGAACAGCGCGCGCGGGCGGAGCTGTCAGTGGACGGTGGGATACATCCGGGGACCGCTGAACAGGTGGTGCGGGCGGGGGCGAACGTGCTGGTGGCCGGCTCCTTCATTTTCAGCGACCCGGAGGGCATCGCGGCGGCCATCCGCCGGCTGAGGGCCAGCGCGGAACGCGCACTGATCGCGCGTTCTGTGTAACTACAGGCAGGGAGGAAAAAAACAAAAGCCGACAGCAGGTGCTATCGGCTTTCACCGGGTGCAGGCTACAAACCCGCTCATTCTTTGGACTTGCTGAGCGTCTTCAAACACTTGGTGCAGATGCGCAGAGTGCGCTCGACTCCGTTGATCACAACTGTAGCTTTCTGCACGTTCGGCTGCCACATGCGCTTGGTGCGAACGTTCGAGTGGCTGACGTTGTGACCAAACTGGGGACCTTTCCCACACAGCTCACACTTGGCCACCGTACATCACCCCTTTCCTGCGAGATTGACAAGCGCTGGGCGGCTTCTTCCGTCTTCAGCGCAACACAATTATCATACCATACCATGCAGATTTGCGCAACTTTGGGGACTTGTCGTATCATGTACGCTTGCAGTGAGAGGCAGACGCGCGGGTCTGCGGCCGGCATTCGAGGAGCACGCCGCAAGCCCGCCCATGAAGAGTGAGCAGGAGCATCGTATGTCCAAAGCCGAAGTCGCAGGTCATATCCATGTCTCGCCGCAGGCCATCGCCACGCTGGCGAGCATGGCCGTCATGCAGACCTATGGCGTCGTCGGAGTCACCAACAAGAACCTGGCCGGCGACCTGGCCGAAATCTTGCAGAAGGACAGTTGGCGCCGCGGCGTCGCGGTCCATATGCACGGCAATGAGATCGTCATTGACCTGTACGTCGTGTTGGAGTACGGCGTCCGTTTTTCCGAAGTGGCGCACAATATCATGAGCAATGT
>DAOTYL010000004.1:0-2496 GCA_034434955.1 Anaerolineae bacterium
ATGCGGTTCAGCACCGCAGGCAGGGAAAGCTCCGAGGTAATGGTAATTGCCGCTTCGTGGATTGCATCCAGGGCGCTGGCCGGAAGGCTTTTAAGCGACGACTCTGGCATGAAGTCGTGCCCCCCTCATCCAAGGAAACCGGTACGAGAAATGACCAGTAGGATGATAACGCGCCTTCTACATCTTGCCATATCAAGTTTACCACAAATCTGGTGAGGAAGGCCCATTTTTGTATGGCCTCTGTTACTCCTGCAGCGACCTACTTTGCCAGCCTTGCGGGTCGGCGTTATGATTGTGGCAATTGTGCGACCACAGCAGAGAGGATAGGTCCCTATGAGGCTCTTGCGAGGCAAACGGATCATAGTACTGGGGATGGTGTTGTTCGCGCTGGCGATCTTCGCCGCTCCAGCGTGGGCGGCATCTGTGCAGCAGGATGCCAATCTGCTCACCAATCCCAGTTTTGAGGGCGGCACTTATGATCAGGTCGCCGATGGCGTGACGCATGTGCCAAACGGCTGGGTGGCATGGTGGAGCACTGCCAGTGGCCTGTATAAGCCCGCATATGAGATCGAGCAACATCCTCCTCATGTCCGCGACGGGAGTTCCGCTGCCCGCTACTACACTGCCTATACCAACCATGATGCGGGACTTTATCAACAGGTCAACGTTACGGCAGGGACAACTTACCGTTTTGTGGCCTGGGGGTTCATCTGGTCAACCAACGATCCGGTGGTGGGTACCCCCTCCACTGCCGATTCCAACTTGCGTATCGGCATCGATCCCAAAGGGGGCACTGACCCCTTCGCCTCCTCAGTGATCTGGTCGGGGGCTGTCTCGGCACGCGACACCTATCAGAAATTTACGGTGGAAGCCAAGGCTGAGGCGTCCAAGATCACGGTTTTCCTGCGCAACACTACGCTCTGGCCGATGGCACGCAACGACGCCTTCTGGGATGACACGGCCCTGCGGGCTGTCAGCGGTTCAGGCGGCGGAGCGCAGGCCACCAATCCCCCGCCGCAGTCGGTGCGGGCCACCCCCGACGCAAACGGCCGCATTGTGCACACCGTAGGGGTTGGAGACACGCTGAGCTACATTGCATGGCTATATGGCGTGCCGATGGATCAGATCAGGCAGCTCAACAACCTGCAGGGCGACATTGTGGTGCTCGGCACGAAACTGGTGATTCAAGAGGGCTACACGCCCACACCTGCCCCAACCGTTGAGCCAACCGTCAGCCCAACGCCGGAGGCCACCGAAGTCGCTGAGCAACCGCCCGAAGGCGGCGGCGCCGAGCAGCCCGTCGAGAGCGGCGTAGGCTCCATCTGTGTGATGAGCTATGCGGATACCAACGGCAACGGCATCCGTGAGGCGGATGAAGGCCGCCTTGCCGGTGTGACCTTTATGGTCAACAACGGCACAGAGATGGTAGGAACGTATACCACCGACGGCGTGAGTGAGCCTTACTGCTTCAGCAACCTGCCCGTCGGGACCTACATCATCTCGTGGACGGGGGAAAACCTCACTGCTACCAACGATCAGACGTGGTCGGTGGAGCTAACAGCCGGCTCAATCCTCACACGCGAGTTCGGCATCAAACCCATTGGCGGGGTGGAGGCTGCTCCGGAGGCTAGGCCTCAAGGTGGCGGCTTGCCGACATGGGCCGTAGCGCTGATCGGCGCGGCCGGAGTAGTGATCTTTCTAGGTGGGCTAGGGGTAGTAGCCTATCTGCTGCTGCTTCGTCGCACCCAGATATAGCCCAGGGCACAAAGAGAAAAAGGAGCGAGGCCTTATTGCCTCGCTCCCTTTCTTGGCGGTATCTCCTCTCTACTTATCCATCGATCCGCGCAGCAGGAAGTGTCCTGAGGAGTGCTTTGCTCGCTCCCGACCGTGGAAGAAGGCCCAAGTGATGGCTATCCCTATGGCATATAGGATCGATGTGCTCAGGAAAACGGGAGTGAAGCCGTAGCGTATTTGCAGCCAGCCGCTCAATTGCGGGCTGAGCACCCAACCGAACTGAAATGCGATGTTGTTCAGGCTGGTGGCCAACGCCTGTGCGTTGGTCGGCACCTGCTCTAGGATGAAAGTCTGGTACACGGGGCCACTCAGATTCATCAGCGCCAGCCGCACCAGATAAGCCAGCCACGCAATAGCGAACCAGAGCCTCGGATCGCCGCCGCTGGGGACGATCCACGCTGCTACCCCCAGCGAGATGAGGAAAGGTATGGAAAGTACTTGGGTGGATACCACTGTATTGACCTTACCCATGCGCTCGGCCATCGGTGGAGCGATGAACTGCGCGATAGCCATCGCCAGCGCCCCTGAGGCGAAGAGGTAGCCGATAACCACATCGCTCTGGCCGAAGACATTGCGGTAGTACAGGTTCATGAAGGGCATCATCATGCCTGCTCCCAGCCCGATGATCCACTGTGGCAGGATCAATTTGGTGAGCAACACGCGGTGTTGCCACATCAATGTCCAGGGCATTGCGATGCGGCG
>DAOTYL010000005.1:0-24783 GCA_034434955.1 Anaerolineae bacterium
ACCTGCCCGCGCAGAAGTAGGAGATTACACCCTCCAGCTGCGCGGCGTGGAGCCGCATCCCCGACAGGATACCCAGCCGATCCCCTTAACGGACTACACCATCACGCTGGTTGTCTCACGTTGAGGGGCGGTATGGAGCACTCCTTCCGTGACAAGTTGCAGGCGGCCCAGCAAACCAACGACTCGTGGCTGTGCGTGGGACTAGACCCTCATCCGGCGTTGATGCCCAATTTGCCCGAACTGCACAGCGCTGGAGGACTGGCGTCTTTCTGCCGCGCCATTATCGCGGCGACTTCCGATCTGGTGTGCGCTTACAAACCCAACCTGGCTTTTTTCCTCGCACATGGGTCGGCGGGCTTGCGGGCGCTGGAGGAGACACTGGCTGCTGTCCCGCGCCATATACCGGTGGTGCTGGATGCTAAAATCGGCGACATCGGCTCCACCCAGCGTATGTACGCCGAGGGCTTCTTTGGCTTGCTGGGCGTGGACGCTGTGACCGTCAACCCCTACGTGGGCGAGGATGCCGTCATCCCCCTGCTGGAGGCTTACGCGGGGCGTGGGGTATTTGTGCTGGCCCGCACCAGCAACGCCGACGCCCCTCGCTTTCAGGATCATCCGCACGAGGGTACACGCTTGTACCAGTGCGTTGTGTCGGCAACGCGGGGCTGGGCACAGGCTCATCCGCAGAGCACGGTGGGATTGGTGGTAGGGGCTACCCATCCCCACGATTTACGCACGATCCGTGAAATAGCCCCCGAATTGCCCTTCTTGATCCCCGGCATCGGCACCCAGCGCGGCGATTTGGAGGCTGCCGTGCGCTTTGGCCCTGCCGCCGATGGCTGTGGCCCCCTCATCAACGTCTCGCGGGCAGTGATCCACGCCGCTGCACATGCCGACTACGCTGCCGCCGCACGTCAATCTGCGCTACAATGGAGACAGTCCATTAACTATCTGCGAACTGAGGGCCAACCGGCGTGATCGATAAGGAATCTCTCATCATCAGCTTGCACGAGATGGGAGCTGTTCAGTTTGGCGAATTCAAGCTGCGCTCTGGCGATATTTCGCCCGTCTACCTAGACCTGCGTTTGCTCGTGGATCGCCCCGCCGTGCTGAGGCGCGTCGCGCATATGATGCAGGCGTTGGCTGCCAACTTGACCTTCGACCGGCTGGCAGCGATCCCCATGGCCGGACTGCCCATCGGTGTGGCTTTAAGCCTGACGATGGACAAACCGCTCATCTATCCGCGCCCTAGAGAGAAGGACTACGGCATCAGCCGCTACATTGAGGGCACTTATAAGCCCGGCGACACGGTGCTCGTGATCGATGATGTAGTCTCCCGCGCCCACAGTAAGCTAGAAGCGCTTCGATTGCTGGAAGCAGTGCATCTGAAAGTTACCGACCTTATAGTAGTGGTCGATCGCCAGATGGGTGGCGCCGAGATACTGGAAGCACGCGGTTACCGCGTGCATCATGTCCTGACGCTGCAAGAGATTCTGGACACACTGCTGGCGCTGGGGCACATGTCGGAGGAGCGGCACCGTTTTATCAGTGCTTGGCTGGAAGAAAGCCGTTCGTCTAACCGCTATGCTCCCTGATCTACGTACCCGACTGGGGCCACTAACTCTGCGCTCGCCGCTGGTGCTGGCAGCCAGCCCTTGGGGAGCCGATGCTGTTCGGCTGGCCGGCAGTGGCATCGGTGCGCTGACGATGAACTCCATCGGTCCGACCCCGCGCAGCGGTCATCCGGAACCAACCCTCTACGACTGGGGGGAGGGGCTGCTCAACGCCGTTGGGCTGGCCAACCCGGGCGCAGAGGCCGCCATCGCCGACCTGCAGCGGCTCAAGGACGACCTCAAAAAGCAGGATGTTGTGCTCATCGTCAGCATTTTTGCCGACACTGCCGAGGGCTACTTCGACGTCGCACAGGTTATTAGTCACCTTGAGCCGGAACTAGTGGAAGTCAACATCTCCTGCCCCAATGTCGCTGAAGAGTTCGGAGCGCCGTTTGCCACGCAGTGCGCATCCGCAGCGGCGGCCACCGCCGCTGCACGGGCGGCACTGACTTGCCCTATCAGCGTCAAGCTGGCCCCCAACGTGCCTGATGTGGTGCAGATCGCCGAAGCCGTGCTCCGCGCCGGAGCCGACATGCTGACCGCTTCCAACACCATGCCGGGCATGGTGATCGACGTGGAGGCACGCCGACCAGTGCTCTCCAACCTCACGGGAGGTGTTTCCGGCGCAGCGCTGAGGCCAATAGCGGTACGCATGGTCTATGAACTCTATGCGGCATTTCCGGGGGTGCCGATCATCGGCACGGGGGGTGTGCTGCACGGACGCGATGCTGTGGAGATGGTCATGGCTGGGGCGACAGCGGTGGGCTTGGCGACGGTCGCCCATCGGCACGGCGCGGCGGGCTTGCGCCGTGTGCTAACCGAATTGGACGAGTGGATGACGGCGCACGGTGTGCGCTCGCTGGACGAAATTCGCGGCGCAGCGCACGCCCGATAAGCAGCGCGCTACTCGGTGCTAAGACGAGCGGTAGCGCCGCCGTCCACGATGAGCGACTGGCCGGTGATGAACGAAGAGCGCCGCTTATCGCACAGGAAGAGGATCACCTCGCCGATCTCGGCAGGTTGCCCGACGCGTCCCATGACGTGCTTGCGGCCCAGCGCCTCCAGGCGCTCCTCAATGCTTGTACCGCCCACGTGCCCCCGCGAAAGTCCTGCCCGCAGCATGTGCGTATCCACTGCGCCGGGTAGTACAGCATTGACGCGGATGCCATCCTGAGCTAGCTCCAATGCGGCGGCACGGGTGAGCGCCATCAGTGCTCCTTTGCTGGTGACATACGCTGCCAACCCCGCCGAGGTCGCCACGGCGTGCACCGAAGAGACGTTCACGATGCTCCCACCGCTGGCCTTGAGCAGGGGGTAGGCATGACGAATGGCCAGATAAGCAGCCCGCACGTTGGCCGCCATTACCATATCCCACTCTTCCGGCTCGGTGTCCACCAGCGGTTTGACGATCTGAATGGCAGCATTGTTGACCAGCGCATCCAGCTGCCCTTCCTGTGCAGCAACGCCCTCAAAAATGGCCTTGTTGGCTGCCAGATCGGCGATGTCAGCGTGGATGTAGCGATCTACGGCGAGTGGGGGCGTCACATCGGCGCGGTCCACGCCGATGACATACCAGCCCGCTGCCTTGAAAACGCCGGCGGTAGCCGAACCGATGCCGCCAGCAACGCCCGTGATCAACACAACCGATTGGGTCATGAGCGCCTCTTCAATTCCTCCAGCAGATTGCGGATGGTGTTCTCATGCACCCGCTCCCAGGCCTCGGGGCTGCTGTTGGCATTGTGTGGGGCCAACAGCACGTTGTCAAATTGGCGCAAGGGACTGTCGGGGGGCAGTGGCTCTTCCTCAAAGACGTCCAACCCGGCACCCGCGATGCGCCCCTCGCGCAGGGCGCGGATGAGCGCCTGCTCATCCACCACTGGCCCCCGCGAGGTGTTGATCAAGTAGGCAGAGGGCTTCATGAGCGCAAACTGAGCATCGCCCATCAGGTGGTAGCTAGTGGGGTTCAGATCACAGTTGAGGCTGACGAAATCGGCCTCACGCAGCAGCGTCTCTTTATCCACCATCTGCACCCCCACCTCGGCGATGAAGGCCGGATCAATGGGCACGATATCATTGCCTAGCAGGCGCATCCCGAAGGCCTTGGCGCGGCGCAGCACAGCCTTGCCAATGTGCCCTACGCCGATCACTCCCAGCGTGCATTCGTGCAGGGCGAACCCTGGGATCTTCTGCCACATGCCAGCCTTCATGGCGCGGTCCATCCAAAGGGTACGGCGGGCGAAGCACAGCATGTAGGCGAAGACCGAATCGGCCACCGCCTCGGTGAAGGCATTGGGCGTGTTGCGCACGGCGATGCCCAACCGTGCGGCAGCCTCACGGTCGATGGAGTCAATGCCTGTGCCCCACTTGGAGATCACCTTGAGGCGCGGTGCAGCCCGCAGGACGCGCTCGGTGAAGCGGTCATCGCCGCAGATCGCCCCGTCGATATCTCCCACCAGTTGTAGCAGCTCCTCCTCGCCGAGGCGCTCGGCGACGGGTGGGACGATCAGTTCGCACCCTTCGGCCTCCAAGCGCGGGCGGAAGCGCTCTAGATAGGGCTGCATATAGGGGGCGGAAAATAGGATTTTCCACTTGGCCATGCTTCACAGTCCATGAACGTCAGCGGGATAAAGCCTGCCGCCGCCGGTAAAGAAACTCGGCAATCTCGAAGTCCAGCAGTTCGTCAATGTCCCATGCCTCTTCGCGGTCGATCTCAAACAAGAGTGGCCGATACCCGATGCGGTTGCGGCGTTGCTCTAGGATGTGCTTCTGGAAGATGTAAAGGTTGGAGTTTTCTTCGTAGACGGGCGGCAGGTCCTGTGTGCGAAGCAACACATCCGGATCGTGGTTGAGCGGCTTGCCATCGGCAGCCCACAGCCGCACACAGCGCGGCGTGACGGAAAACAGCGAGTCGTACTGCGGTGCGTCAAGGAGCGCACGGATAGCACGCGAGATGGTCTCCGCCCGCAGGAGAGGGTTGGTGCTGTGTGTCTGGACGTAATAATCGGCCTGCACCTGCGAGACATCATGCAGTAGGATGTCGTTCATGGGCGTGGTGTCGCCGCGCAGATGCTCAGGGCGCTCAATGATATACACGCGCTCAAAAAGACGCGGCGCCTCGTTAGCAATGACCTCGCTGTCGGTGTCTATCCAGATGCCCGCGATCTCCGGGCAGAGCAGCAGCGTCTCAAGGATGTGATGGTAAAGGGGTCTGCCGGCAAAAGGGCGGATGTTCTTATGGGGCACGCGCTGATTATGCGCCCGCATAGGGACAAGCGCCACAATGCGCAGGGTCATTAGCCCTCCTTGGGTAGGGGACGCAGGACGGCACGGGCGGGCGCGCCTTCTGCGCCCAGCAGCTTCACTGGCAAGCAGATTAACTCATAGAGGCCCGGCGCTACACCGTCAAGATTCAGTCCCTCTACCAGCACCACCCCTGCTCGCAGCAGCACGCGGTGAATCTCCGGCGTGTCGCGGTAGCGCTGCACGGAGAGGTAATCATTGCCGATGAGGGCAATACCGCGCTCTACAATCCACTGTGCGCCGTCCAGCGTGAGGGCGACATAATCCTCACGGAAGGTGGGCACGCCTTCGGCCCACAGGCGCGAGTTGCGCGTGCGGAAAAGCAGGCGACGGGTATCAGCTGGCAGGTTGAGCGCATTGAGCACCTCGGCAGTGATGGCGTCTACTTCTGGCAGGTACACCACCCGTGCCGGGCCGATCAGCACCTCCAAGGGAAGTTGCTCAACCGCAGCGCCGCCCTCAATGAAGTGGAGGGGAGCATCTACATGCGTGCCGACATGCACATCGCTGGTAATGAGCGAGACGTTGGCCGTGTCACCGGCGGCGATCTCCCGCGTGCGGCGGATGCGGTAACCTTCGCTGTTCGGCCAGAAGGGCATATCGGGCCGCACGAGCAGGGAAATATCAATCATGTTTGGCGTTGCTGCTGACATAGTTTATCCTGCGCTCCTCTTCAGTGGGGGTATCTTCCGGCGTGCCCCGCTGCCGCTTGCGATCGTTGGGGTAATAGAAAGTATGCTTGAGGCTGCTTGTCAGCGGGGCGCGGTGAGCAAACCCGCGATAGGTGCCCCAAAACTGCATCAAGCGGAAGACAAAGATGCTGCTTAAGTTGCGCCACAGTACGCCGTCATGTGCAGCGTGATAGTAGTCACTGAGCACATTGGCGGTGAACAGCCGCACGAACTCCCAAAGGGTGAAACGCTCCTCTGGAAAGATGCGCTTGAGGGCCATAGCCTCACGGCGGTAGCGGTTGTAGATACGGCGCGGCGTCTCATCGTGCACGTGGATGATCTCCGCCGCAGGTTCGTAGACAATCTTATAGCCGCGCTGGAGAGCCTGCTTGGCCCATGCTGTATCTTCCAAGCCGGTCAGCGTCTCATCGTAAGGGATTTGTTCCCACACGCTGCGGCGGATGGCGGCGTTAGCGTTGTTGCAGAAAGGGTGCGGCTGGTCGGGGTTTGGCTCGTCAGGAAACCACTTGGCGAAAATCTGGTGCTCGGAGTATTTGGAATGCTCATTGCCGCGCTGCTTGCCGTAAACCAGCGCCACTTGCGGGTTGGCAAAGGGCGCCGTCAGCCTTTCCAGCCAATCCTTATATACGGGATAGACGTGCGCACTGGCAATGGCGATGATCTCGCCGTTTGCCGCCGCACAGCCCCTGTTAAGCGAACGGCCAAAGGAGAACTCCTCAGGGCGGATGGAAAGGATGCGCACCGGATAGCGGCGAGCGATGGTCAGCGTGTCATCGGTGGAGCCGGAATCGACAAGGATGATCTCCACATCCTGCACCGTCTGCTGGAGGATGCCCTCTAGTAGGCGCCCGATATGGCGCTCTTCGTTGTAGCTGCGGATGACGACCGAAATGCGCGGCTGGCTCAAGTGCCCCCTCTATCCGATGTGCTAAACAGGCTGTAGTAGTCTACTTTCTCAAAAACATCCAACTTGCCACCGACGGTAGCATCCAACACACGACGGCCATCGGCCTCAAAGGCCTGCTTGGCCATGCGGTAGGCCTGCTCTGAGGTCCTCAAGTCCGGCAGCTGCCAGCGGAAGCCCTTGCCAAAGTAGTTGGGGTCAAAGTGATCGGGATCGCCCCCGCTGGATACTACCACCTGATGGGGTGTCCCCCGCGTGGTGAAATTGTGATCCACGCCGATGAGTATAACCTGCTCGAAGCCTAGATAATAGGCAATCTGCAAAGCGGTATAGGTGACAGTTGCCCCGCCCCATACACCCTTCGTAAGGTCGCGTGAGAAGTGCGGACGGTAGGTATGCCACAGGTAGATCAGCGTTTCCTGATCGGGGTAAGGGGCAAAGTGGCGACGCTGCCCCCAGTCCACAAAGCGTGTGGTGGGGATGCGGGCAATATCGGCGGCACACTGCTCAATCACCAGCGGGTTGACGGCCACATAGAAGGTGGGCACAAACCCCATGCGCTCAAAGTTCAGGTAGATGCGGTTCAGGCCGAAGGTGAATTCACCGGCAAGGGGCGAGAGGTCCATCCGGCTGAGGCTGGGGCCGTTGCCCATAATGAAGCAGCGCTGCCCTATGTAACGGTTGCGCAGGGCAACAAGGCGGCGATAGTTGGGAGAACCCGGCCCCGCTTCTCGCCGCCAGGCCCAGCGCTGCGGCACATTGGCGATGCGGCGCTGCAGTGCGGTCAGCGCACGGCCCAGACTCATCTCACCGGCGCCTACTGCGCCAAGCCACGTCCTGATTGACATCACGGCGATCCTTTTGCCTGCCCTGGGATTGGCGGCACGGCTGCAAGTATAGCGCACAGCAGCGCTCTCATCTAGGCCGCTCCATGCCGGGGATTTTCCTTGCGCTGTCACGCTGAGCACGCTCCCGCCGATCACTACCCGGCTCAGCGCTCCAACTGCCACAACACTATCGCGTGGGGGAGGCTGTCTTTGAACACACCGGCTTCACCAGTTGCATCTCTTGTCATGCCGCTGATGCACCCCCAACTACTATGCGGGGCAGTGCTCGCAATGCCTCCCAAAGTAATACGCTGCCACGATGTGGATAAGCACCGAGCTGAACAGCGTCGGTCCCATCGGCAGATGGATTTTGCAATGCAAACATCTGGTTAATTAGTCCTACCTTATGCCCCTGACGTGCATAGGCAAAGCCGCCGATCTGCGGTACACTAACGTGCATAGCGCACCCGTTGCCAACTTTGCACACTTCGTCTGAGGTAGCCGATTATGAAGAACATTGCGGTGATTGGCGTGGGGTATGTAGGACTGGTCACAGGAGCGTGCTTCGCCGATCTGGGCAACAAAGTCGTTGCGCTGGACATCAATGAAGAGAAGATCGAAGGCCTCAAGCAGGGCATCATGCCCATCTATGAGCCGGGCCTGGCCGAGGTTGTGGAGCGCAATGTGCGGGCCGGTCGGCTGAGTTTCACCACCTCTTACGCCGAGGCAATTAAGGATGCCGAGTTCGTCTTCATCTGCGTGGGTACGCCTTCCGGTGTGGATGGAGAAGCCGACCTGCAATATGTGCGTCAGGCTGCCGAGAGCATCGCCGAGGTGATGGATCATGAGCTCATCATCGTCAACAAGTCCACTGTGCCTGTTGGCACAGGGGACTGGGTGGCGGAGATCGTGAGCAAGGCTCAGCCCAAGCCCATCCCCTTCGCGGTAGTCTCCTGCCCCGAGTTTCTGCGCGAGGGTTCGGCTCTCCACGACTTCATGAACCCTGACCGCACAGTGCTCGGCTCGCTGGATCAGGAGGCTGCCGACAAGGTAGCGCAGCTCCACCTGCCCTTGCGCGCCCCCATTATCGTCACCGACCTGCGCACAGCGGAGATGATCAAATACGCCTCCAACGCCTTCTTGGCGACCAAAATCTCCTTCATCAACGAGATCGCCAACATTTGTGAAGCGCTGGGGGCCGACGTCAAGGAGGTGGCAGTAGGCATGGGCGCGGATAAGCGCATCGGCCCGCTCTTCCTTGATGCAGGCGTGGGGTTTGGCGGGTCATGCTTCCCCAAGGACGTGTTGGCCCTTAAGCATATGGCTACGCTGAACGGCAAGCACCCGCAGCTCCTGCAAGCCGTAATGGACATCAACGCCTATCAGCGCAAACAGGTGATCATCAAGCTGCGCGAATTGCTCGGTGAGGACTTGAGCGGCAAGGTCATCGGGTTGCTGGGTCTGGCTTTCAAACCCAACACGGACGACATGCGCGATGCGCCCTCCATCACCATCGCCGAGATGCTGTTGGAGGCAGGGGCCATTGTGAAGGGCTATGATCCGGTGGCCATGCGCGTTGCCCGCTCTATTTTGAAGAATGTCACCCTGTGCGAGAACCCCTATGATCTGGCGCAAGGCTGCGATGCGGTGGTTGTCGTCACCGATTGGAACGAGTTTAAGCAGCTGGATATGGCGCGCCTTAGGGACCTCATGAAGCAGCCTGTGGTTGTAGATGGGCGCAACATCTACGATCCGGCGCACATGGCCGCGTTGGGCTTCCGTTATCGGGGTTTTGGTCGCGGATACGATGGTAGAACGCGCAAGACTTAAGGATATCGGCAAGGGCCAGCATTGAAACACGAAGGCGTCCTCAAAACGCGACTGGACAACGGGCTGGTGGTGTTGATCAAAGAGGCGCACCACGCGCCCGTTGCCACTTTCTGGGTTTGGTATCGGGTGGGAAGCCGCAACGAGGTGCCGGGCACCACCGGCGCCTCGCATTGGGTGGAGCATATGCTCTTCAAGGGCACCCCCCGCTATCCTGGGGATGTGCTGGATAGGCTGATCTCCCGCGAGGGGGGTGTGTGGAACGCTATGACGTTCTACGACTGGACAGCCTATTATGAGGTCATGCCTGCCGATAGAATCGGCCTGGGTCTGGAGCTGGAAGCCGACCGCATGGTCAATGCTTCGTTCGATGCGGAAGAGGTAGAGTCAGAGCGAACGGTGATCCTCTCCGAGCGCAGCGGGTCGGAGAACTCACCAGCGTGGCTGCTTTACGAGGAGATATTGGGCGTAGCATTCCGCATCCATCCCTACCGCCACCCTGTGATCGGTGAGCGCATAGACCTAGAGACCATGACGCGGGATGATCTTTACCGGCACTACCGCCGCTACTATATCCCTAATAATGCCGTTGCCGTGCTGGTGGGCGACGTGGAGACACAACAGGCACTCCGGACGATCGAGCGGCTGTTTGGCCCTCTTCCGGCTGGCGAGCCGTTGCCCCCTGTTAACCGTCCAGAACCCCCGCAGTACGGCGAACGGCGGGTGGTGGTCAACCGTGAGGGGCGCACAGCCTTTGTGAGTATGGCCTACCGCGCCTACCCCATCACCCATCCCGACTACTTTGCCCTTACGGTGCTGGATAGCATTGTGATGGGCGCAAGTAGCCCCAACTTTATGGGCACGGCCTCTACCTCCAACAAAACCTCGCGCTTGTATCGAGCGCTGGTGGAAACGGAGCTGGCCGCCGGCGTAGAAGGCGGCATGGTGGCCACCATTGACCCCTATCTGTACACCGTCACCGCGACGGTGCGCGAGGGCAGGACGCCGCAGGAGGTTGAAAAGGCGCTCGATGCCGAGTTCGAGAGGATCGCCGGCGGCGAGATCGGCGAGGAGGAGTTCGAGAAAGCACGTAAGCAAGCCAAAGCCCTCTTTGCCTATGACAGCGAGAGCGTCTCCAGCCAAGGGTTTTGGCTGGGTTTCGCCGAGACGCTGGTGGGCGATTACGTGTGGTTTGGCGCTTACCTCGAGCGGCTGATGGCCGTTACGTTGGACGATGTCCGGCGCGTGGCCGCCGATGTCTTCCAGAGGAATAGGCGCACGGTGGGATGGTATGTCCCCACCGGTGCGGATGCTCCGCAGAATGGCGCACACTATGGCTGAGACGGCATCCTCTCATACCTTACCCGGCCCGGATGACATCACCCGCGTGGTGCTGAAGAACGGCATCACCGTACTGGTGCGCGAGAACTTCACCAGCCCTTCGGTGGTGGTGGATGGGCTGATCTTCGGCGGGGCGCTTCAGGAACCCCCTGAGAAGGCCGGTCTGGCCAGCTTCCATAGCGCATTGTTGATGCGCGGCACGGCGCGCCACAGCTTCGGCGAACTTTATGAACTTATTGAGAGCAATGGCGCAAGCCTCGGGTTCAGCAGTGGAGGGCACACCCATCGCTTTGGCAGCAAGAGCCTCGCCGAGGACCTACCGCTGATGTTGAGCCTCGCGGCGGAGGCGCTGCGCGAGCCGACCTTTCCTGAGGAGCACGTAGAAAAGGTGCGTGGCCAAATCCTCACCGCGCTGCGCCTGCGCGAGCATAACACACGCAGCATGGCTGCTCTGACCTTTCAGGAACTGGCCTATCCGCCGCATCACCCCTATGCCCGCAGCGTTGGCGGCTATGTTGAGACGGTCACGGCCATCACGCGGGACGACTTGGTGAACTTCCACCGCAATCTGGGGCCGCGTGGGGCGATTATCGTTATCGTGGGTGCTGTCAAGGTCGATGAAGCTGTGCGGCTGGTTGAGGCAGCCTTTGGCGATTGGGAGAACCCCGATCAGCCGCCGCCTCCGCAGGCCCCACCCGCACCACGCTTGGAGGAAGTGCGTGAGAAGTTCGTCCCCATAGCGGGCAAGTCGCAAACCGACCTTGTGCTTGGCTATCCCGGGCCGCCACGCAGCGCACCGGACTACGAAGCGGCTCGCATGGCGAACAGCATTTTGGGCGTGTTTGGCCTCTACGGGCGGCTGGGCGATAGTGTGCGTCAGGAGCAGGGTCTGGCCTACTATTCCTACAGCAGCCTGACAGGTGGCCTTGGCCCTGGCCCCTGGCGCATGATTGCCGGCGTGGCACCGGAGAACGTCACGCGGGCGGTAGAGACCATCCGTCGCGAGGTCCGTCGCCTGATCGACGAGCCGGTGAGCGCCGAGGAGCTGGCGGACAACAAAAGCTTCTTCAAGGGGCATCTTGTCCTCAGCCTTGAGACAAACGAAGGTGTGGCGGGGAGCATCCTTTCCATGGAGATGTATGGCCTGGGGCTGGACTACCTGCGCCGCTACAACGACATTGTAGATTCCATCACGGCGCAGGATGTCCAGAATGCAGCGGCGCACTACCTCGACCCCGACGCCTATGCGCTGGGCATCGCTGGCCCTCCGCACGCAGCCTAAGCGCAATGGGGAGAGTCTGCCCGTGCTGCGCACTGGCGTAGATTTGATAGAAGTAGGGCGCATCGCACGTGCCGCGCAACGCCATGGCGAGCGCTTCTATCAGCGCTTCTTCACCGAAGCCGAACGTGCCTACTGCGGCACTCACTTCCCTGCCTTGGCTGCTCGTTTTGCTGCTAAAGAGGCAGTAGCCAAGGCATTGGGAACGGGGATCGGTGACATTAGGTGGGTAGATATTGAAGTGAGCCACGACGCTCACGGAAGGCCTGTGTTAAACCTTTACGGTGCCGCTGCGCAGCTGGCTGCCGAACTGGGCCTGACGGAGTGGGCCATCAGCCTGGCCCACACTCATGACCATGCCATCGCCTTTGTCGTGGCGATGGGAGGATCAGGATGACCCCGCGCAGGAATGCCCTCTTACTTGTGGCTTTGCTGCTGGCTGCCTGCTCTCGCATCACCCCAACGCTACCTAGTAGCAGCCTGCCCCTTTCTACTCTGCCGGCTGCTCCTTCTGCTACGCCAAGCCACCAGCCATCCCCCACACCAACCCTTGCACCGCCCGAAAGCCTGACCCTTGCCGAGCTTCACCAGCGGCTTGATCCGTTCAACACCGCGCTGCCGGACTGCGCGTTGCCTTGCTATAACGGCCTGCTGGTGGGACGCTCAAGCCTGCAGGAGGCGTTGAACTTCTACGCCCGTCTGGGTATCGGCATCACCGATCTCATCCCAGGCGACTATGAAGGCATTCAGGACGGTTCAGGGAGGCTAGGGGCTTGGTTGCTCACAGCCTCGGATGCGGCACAGGCTGCTCAGGCCGGCATGATGCCGCCGCTCGTGGACCTCTATCTGGAAAGCAATGTGGTGCAGTCGGTGTACGTGGGATGGCGGTATATCCCTTCCTATCTCACCCCTGCCCGTGTGCTGGGGGTGTTGGGACAGCCGACGCACCTCGATCTGGCGTTGGTTTTCGGCGAGGGGCCACCCGCCGTCATGCTGCGCTTTCTCTATCCGCAGGTTCAGGCAGGGTTTGCCTTCTATACCGATGCCTCAAGCAGCGGCGATGGTTGGAGGGTGTGCTTCTCCACGGACCAAGTGGGCCGTGCGTTCCTCGGCATATTCGCGCCGGATATCCCCCCTATGGCGGGACTGACGTACAGCGATCGCCTGCTGCCCCTCCTCGAAACAGTAGGCATGACCTATGAGGACTTTGCGGCCGAAATGGCGTCAACGGGCTGCTTGAACATCCCTGCCGAGCGTGCGGCCGCATGGCAGGCCCTGCCCAATCCGTGATGTAAGAACAGAAATCCGGAGGTTTAGACTTCGTGGAGGATGGCGAAGATCATAGGACGGCGCCTGGTCTCGTTGTAGAAGTAATCCTCCAGCCGCTTTTCAATATCGCTGCGTAACGTGCGCAGCGAGCGGTATCCATCCTCCGCAATTGCGCTGCTGATAGCCTCGCAAGCGCCAGCGATGAGGCTCTGCGCCTCGCGCAGATAAACGAACCCGCGAGAGATAAACTCCGGCTCGCCGATTATCTGCCGCGTCTCACGGTCCAGCGTGATGTTGGCGATCAGAAAACCGTCACGCCCCAGCATCTCGCGGTCGCGCATCACTGCCGGGCCGATGTCGCCCACCACTGACCCATCCACGTAGACGTAGCCACCTGGCACCCGTTCGCCGATGGTCATGCTGTCGGGGGTGAAGGTCAACACTGTGCCGTTCTCCACGACGGCGATGTTCTCACGGGGGATGCCCAGGCTCATGGCGATCTTGCTGTGCAGGTGCAGGTGGCGCAGCTCCCCGTGAATCGGCACCAGAAAGCGCGGACGCAGCAGGTTGATGAGCAGCTTCATCTCCTCCTGAGCAGCGTGCCCGGAGACATGCACCGGCGCAATAGGATCGTAGATCACATCAGCCCCGCGCTGGATGAGTTTATTGATGGTGCGGTGCACCATCTCCTCATTGCCCGGAATGGGATGGGAGGAGAGCACGATGGTGTCGTCCGGCTCTACCTCCAAGTGGCGGTGCTTGCCGTTTGCCAGTCGGCTCAAGCCCGAGAGCGGCTCGCCCTGTGAGCCGGTGGTCATCATGACCACCTGCTTGGCGGGCAGACGGTGCACGTCGCTGATGTCGATAAGCACTTCATTCGGGATGTCAAGGTAGCCTAGGTTGCTGGCCATCTTGACGTTCTCCGCCATGCTGTGCCCCATGATGACGATCTTGCGCCCATACTTCTGGGCTATCCATACCACTTGCTGGATGCGCGAGATCAGCGAAGCAAACGTGGCGATAATGATGCGCCCCGGTGCACTTTGGAACACGTCGTCAAATGCACCGTTGATCACCATTTCCGAAGGTGTCCAGCCGGGCACGTCGGCGTTGGTGCTATCGGCGAGCAGCGCCAGCACGCCGCGCTGGGAGAACTCGGCCAGTTTGCCAAAGTCCGGCGGCCAGCCGTCCACCGGCGTGTGGTCGAACTTATAGTCGCCCGAATGGACGATGAGGCCCACCGGCGTAGTGATGCCCAACCCCACGCTGTCGGGGATGCTGTGGCAGACGTGGAAGAACTCGATGGTGAACGGCCCCATACGGATAGTATCGCCCGCCTGGACGGTGACCAAGCTCACACGGTCAAGCAGATGGGCGCTCTTCAGCTTGACCTCCAGCAGGCCGCGTGTGAGGGGAGTGGCGTATACCGGCGCATTGACGTGCTCCATTACGTGGGCGATGGCGCCGGTGTGATCCTCATGCCCATGCGTGATAATCACCCCACGAATGGTATCCAGGCGATCCAGAATGTAGTTGAAGTCCGGGATGATGTAGTCGATGCCGAGCATGTCATTCTCGGGGAACATGATGCCGGCATCTATGATGATCGAGTCGATGGAGGTAGCGGACTGGTATTCCATGATCATCATGTTCTTACCAACCTCGCCCAGTCCACCAAGCGGCACAATCCGCAGGATACCTTCTGCGGAGGCGCTGTCCTGCTTATTCCGTTTTCCTGCCTTACTCACTCTTTACCTTCTCCAAATGCAACGTTTTTGCTCAAATACAGTATAGGATAATCAAAAGGGGCTGAGCCGCCCCCGCTCCAAGCCCCTCCATAGCCCTTATTGAGAACCCCTTGGGAAGCAAACAAGCATCGGTAGCGCCCTGCGCTCTCCCATGCGGCCCACCTGTAGAGATTGGGGTGATGTAGGGATTTATTTCAGCAAGCTCATTCATCAAAGCCTTATTGAGTGTAGCAAAAATGGTAATTCATGACAACCGAATGGGGGCAGGCTGGTTCTGAGGATGCCTATGACCTTACCCCCGCCGACTCTCCAGCCGCTCGCGGAACATCCGGTTGACCATCTGGGCGTTAGCCTGCCCCTTGGTCTCGCGCATCACCTGGCCTACAAACCAGCCCAGCAATCCCTCTTTGCCTCCCAGGTAGGCTGCTACCTCTGCCGGATTCTCGGCGATGACGCGCTCCACCAGTTGCTCTAGCATGGCCACATCGCTGATCTGCGCCAGCCCTTGCTCCTCCACAATGGCCTTTGCCCCACGCCCACTGGCGAACATCTCGGTGAAGACCTCTTTGGCCGTGTTGAGGTTAATAGTGCCGTCCCGCACCAACCCCACGAGTTCCGCCAGCATGGGCGGTGTCACGCGCACAGCGTCAATCTCCACCCCCTCGGCGTTCATCAGGCGGAACAACTCGCCGGTGATCCAGTTAGCAGCGGTCTTAGGCTCCACGCCGGCGGCGATAGTCGCCTCAAAATAGTCGGCCACTGCTTTATCGGCCACCAGCACGCCGGCCTCTTGCTGGGAGAGGCCGAAATCGCACATGAAGCGCTCGCGGCGAGCGTCGGGCAGCTCGGGCAGCGTGCTGCGCACCCGCTCCACCCACTCGCGGCTGATAAACAGCGGTGGTAGGTCAGGCTCGGGGAAATACCGATAATCCTCGGCGAACTCCTTGCCGCGCTGGGGATACGTCTCGCCCGTTTCCTCGTTGAAGCCCAACGTCTGCTGGACGATCTCCCCGCCCGCCTTGTAGACGGCGATCTGGCGGGCGATCTCATAGCGGCAGGCACGCACTAACGAGCGGATGCTGTTCAGGTTTTTGATCTCAGTGCGCGTGTTCAGGATGCCCGATCCTGCCGGGCGCACCGAGACGTTCGCCTCGAAACGCAGCACACCTTTGCTCATATCGCCGTGGTTGACGCCCAGATAGACCAGCACAGCGCGTATTTTGCGGGCGTAGGCTTCTACCTCTTCCACCGAGTGCATGTGTGGCTCGGAGACGATCTCCAACAGCGGTACGCCCGCCCGATTGAGGTCGATCAGACTGTAGTCGCCCATGTGGAACGACTTGCCGGTGTCCTCTTCCAGATGCGCCCGTCGGATGCCGATGCGCCGTACCTGCCCGTTGACCTCTACCTCCAGCCAGCCGTCGGAGGCCAGTGGATGTTCATACTGGCTGATCTGATAGCCCTTGGGCAGGTCAGGGTAAAAGTACGACTTGCGGGCAAAGAGGTTGAACTCGTTGATGCGGCAGTTAAGCGCCAGCCCGACCATAATGGCGTATTCCACGGCCTGCCGGTTGATTACCGGCAGCGTGCCGGGCTGCGCCGTGCACACCGGACAGATGGCCGTATTCGGCTCGGCGGTGGTACTGTCCACCACCGGACAGCCGCAGAACATCTTGGACTGGGTCAGCAGTTCAGCGTGAACCTCTAAGCCGATGACCGGTTCATAGGTTGTCATGGTTTGCTCTCACCGATGGGCTAATCTGGGGGGATTATACCACCGATGCAAGGCAATCCCTTGCTGGGGCGATCACCTCAATACGCCCTCAAATGTGCGATCCTCCGACCTGCCCAGCACGAACTGCGCCCACGCTGACGGATCGTCGGCCTTGTAGCGGCGGGCAATAGAAGACTCCAGCAGAGCATCCAGCGCTAGTTTATGCTCCTCCTCATCGGCAGGCGAGTGTGTGGCGATCTGCACCCGCCAGCCGTCTCCTAGCGGCTCCAGCCGTATAGTACGGTATGTGCAGGGATAGCCGCCCAACGCCCCCGTACTAATATGCAGCCTGCTGCCGCGCTGAGTGATATGGTTAGCATGGTGGTGGCCGGAGAGCACCATCCGCACGTTGGGGAAGGCATCCAACAACATCTCTACCTGCTGGCCGTTGGCGCAGATGAAGTTAGACCACCAGGGAGCGATGTTGCGCGGTGTCAGATAGTGGAGCGGGTGATGGACGGCGATCAAGATCAGGTCGTGGCGATAGGCGTCCAGTTCTTCCATCAGCCACGCCAGCTGCTCCACGCCGATCTCGCCTGCCCACGTATCGGGGCGGCGCGAGTCCAACCCTATGAGCCGTACGCCCTCACCTACCGGACGGCTCCAGTAAGCCCGTTGGGCCTCCGGTGAAGGATGCGCCATGCGTGGGTCGATGAGCGGAAGGGCCTCGTGCGGAGCGTAGGCTTCAGGGTGACGGGGGTCGATGTAGCCATCGTGATTGCCCGGAACAAGATGCCAGGGCTTGCGGAGATCGCCGAGTGCTGCCGTCAGGCGTTCCAATTCCGGCGGCGTGGCGAGGTCCAGCAGGTCGCCAGTAAAGAGCACAAAGTCCAGGTCATCCAGAGCGTTGAGCTGCGCGATGGCCTTGCGCAGTAGGCGCTCGGCGAGAGCGCCCAGCGTGCCCCACGATTGCTCCTGCTCTGAGATGTGCACATCGGTGATGTGGGCGAAATGGAGAAAAGGTGGCATTGGTCTCCTCAACCAACGTGGGGGAATCAGACCACCTCAATAACTATCGTTGTCAGTGGCTCATCCTTGCCCTTCAAGACCTGTGGGGGCAGTTCATGGAGGGCGATGCCCTCGAAGGCAGGCAAGGGATCGGGCAGGGCGGCCGGCGCAGCAACAATCTGACCATCGGCAGCGATCTCCACCAAGCGATGGGCAATGGTGACCGCCTCGCCCACCATTGCGTAGTTCATGCGGTGGCGTCCGCCCACATGACCCAGCACCACTGGCCCGTGATTGATGCCGATCCCCATGCCGATCTGCATCCCGTGTTGTGCCCATTTGGCCTTCAGGTCGGCAAAGCGGCGTTGCATGGCGATGGCGGTTGCCAGAGCACGCTCACCGGCATCGGGTTGATCGTAAGGCACATTGAAGCCGATCATCAGTTCATCGCCAGCGATGTCAAAGACAACGCCCTCATGCTCATAGACGATCTCCATCATCTCAGCAAAGACGTCGTTGAGCAGCGCCAGCACCTCATCCGCTGAGTGCTCCACTGTCAGCCGCGTGAAGCCGCGCAGATCAGCAAACAGCACATAAGCATCACGCCGCTCGCGCCGCCGCAAGATGTGCGGGTCGCTCAGCACGCGCCTGATGAGCGCCGGACTCATGTAGCGCGAGAGCGTAGCCACCACGCGTTGACGTTCAGCCTGCTCGCTCTGTAGGCGAGCCTGCTCCCCCTCCTTCAGCGCCGTGATGTCCTGCCACACAAGCAAGTACCCCACGCCCTCAATCGGCGAGATGCTGACATGGAAAGTGCGTGGCTCCGTATTAGGGATGCGCCGCGTGTATCCGCCAGAGACAGGGGACCGACGCTCTTTGGCACGCACCAGCAGATCGGCAAGCCCCAAGCCGAAGACCTCCTCCACCGATGCCGTCAACGCAGCCTCATCCAGATCGAGGATGCGGCGGGCAGCAGGGTTGATGCGCGTAATGCGGCCTTCGGTGTCGGTCACGATGACCGGATCGCCCGTCTGGTTGAGCAGTGCCTCCGTGCGGGCGCGTTGCTGACGCGCTTCCTCATACAACCGCGCGTTTTCCAGCGCGATGGCTGCATGGTTGCCCACTGCCAACAACAGGTTGAGGTGCTCCGCACCGAAGGCCCCCGCCTGTGGAGCAGTCGTCAGCAGCACACCAACGATCTGATCGCCACGCAGGAGGGGCACGGCCAGCGCCGAGATGGCCTCTTCGTCATCCGCCAATGCTATCCAGCGGGGATCGCGCCGCGTGTCTTCCACCACAGCGGCCTGCCGGTTGCGGATCACCCAGCCCAGCAGTCCCTCATCCAACACGCGGCGATCGATGGTGGGGGCGTCGCGCGGTTGTTCTGCGGGACGCACCAGAACTTTGTGCTGAAAGTTGCCTTCCTTATCCAGGGCAATCAGCACGGCCTTGGCCGCGGCGGTCAGGGTAAGGGCCAGCGTTACAATCTGGTGGAGGAGGGACTGGTAGTCTAGTTGGGCTGCAAGTAGGCGGCTGACCTCATTGAGCAGTGCCAAACGTTGCCGCTCGGCTTCGAGCTCATCGCGCATGTGCTTAAGTGCCAGCAGTGAGCGAATGCGGGCGATCAGTTCATCCGCATCAAAGGGGCGCGAAAGGAAATCGTTGGCCCCTGCTTGGATGCCCTGCACGCGGTCCTGTGGCTCGTTCAACGCACTGATCAGGATGATGGGGATGAAGCGGTCGGGGTAGGCAGCGCGGATGCGTCTGGTAACCTCGAAGCCATCCAGGTCGGGCATCATCACATCCAATAGGATCAGATCGGGGAGATGGCGAGTCAGCAGATCGAGCGCAGCCTCGCCGCGCGTAGCCACCATCACATCGGCAAAACCTGCAAGGAGCAGATGTGATCGCAGCAGGTTGCAGTTGGTCTCGCTGTCATCAACGATGAGGATGGTGGCACTGGGCCGGTCTTGGCTCATGGTGATCTACCCGCCGGAGAGCAGCATGTGAGCATCCGCGATTGTATCAAAGTGGGGACGGAATGGCGAAAGGCACAGAGGGAGGTAAGTCCGCAAAGGACAGCACAAGCCGAGGTTTGCTTTGGTGTTTCTGTTCCCGCACTTCGGATTCGGGCAGCGCAACCTTTGGCGGATCAATGCGTAGATATTGGTGAGATGGCCTGCCATCCACGCAACAAGCCAAAAGGCGAGAAGGACAACCGGTATGTCTGAAGGCAAGAAACTGTACCGCAGCCGAAGCGACCGCCTCATCGGCGGGGTGTGCGCCGGAATGGGGCGCTATTTCGCTGTTGATCCGGTCTTGGTGCGCCTTTCTTTTGTAGTGCTGGCGTTGGTGAACGGGCTGGGTGTGCTGGTCTACCTGATCCTGTGGGCTATGATGCCTGACGAATCCTCTCCTGCCTTGAGCGGCGAAGAATTGCTGCGTGCCAACCTCAACGATATGAGAGCGCAGGCGCAGCGCCTGATCCGATCGCTGCGCAGCACTTCTCAGAGCACCGTCATCATCGGCCTGATCCTGATGGTGCTGGGATTGCTGTTCTTGCTGGATAACTTCATCCCCTGGATCACGCCCGCCATGCTATGGCCCATGCTCCTGATCGCAGTGGGGGTGTACATCTTGCTCAATCGCCGCGCCTGATGCTTTACCGCGCTTTTATCCGCAGAAGTGGGTTGCTCCTCAAGGAGATTATCAAGAATGGCAGAAGAACAAGAACAGACATGGGAAAGGCCGCGCCGCGGAGGACGCGGCTTGAGCGGGGCTGTTATCCTGATCATGGCGGGTGTGGCCCTGCTACTACAGAACTTGGGCATCATTCACATCGACTGGCTTTCACTGTGGCGCTATTGGCCAGTGCTGCTGATCCTGCTGGGGCTGGATGTGCTGCTGGGCCGCTCCATAGTGGGAAGCCTGGCCGTGGCGCTGCTAAGCGTGGCCGTTGTGGGCGCAATCATCTTCTGGGTGGGCGTGAGGAACGCCCCGCCGGACCTCGCGCTGGGGGCTGTTGTCACCCAAACGATTGAGGAGGACCTGAACGGTGCCAAGACGCTCTCGGTTGAGATCGAGCTGGGCGCGGCGGATGCGCAGATCGGCGCCCTGGGAGACGAGCGCATAGCAGCCAAAGGTGAGTTCCGCGTCAACGGAAGCCTACAGCCTCAGATCGCTTACAGCGTGCAAGGTGACAGAGGATACCTCACTATCGGTGAGCCGGAGCGGGAGCATGCCCCTTTCGGGCCGGGCTTTACGGGCAGGCTGGATCTGGCGTTGAACAGCAGCGTGCCGCTTGACCTGACCATCCGGGCAGGTGCGGGCGACCTAACCCTTGACCTCACGGAGATCAACCTGCATTCCCTCACCATTGAGGGAGGCATTGGGTCTATCACCCTCGTCCTCCCGCCGCAAGGCGTCTTTACAGCCGAACTGAGCACCGGCGTGGGCAGCTTCGCCATCACTGTGCCGAGTGAACTCAGTGCGCTGATCGAGGTGGACAGCGGGGTAGGCAGCATTGATGTACCTGCTGCTTTCGTGCGGCAGGCTGAAAGCCTGTGGGCTACGCCGGCCTACGGCGCTGCCGAACACGCCACGATCCACATCAGCACAGGCGTTGGTAGCGTGGACATCCAAAACAGATAGGATGGCGACCATTCCGCATATGGGGGTGAGGTGAGGGCCTCCCCCCTTTTTCTTGTGACGCATATCCTTCGCTTCGGCACACCTATCCCTATCGGTAGCTTGGCGCAGCGCAAACGTGCCGCATCTTGCTCAGCATGTTACAATCGGGATGTTGGAGCGGAATCACAAGGACAGGCCTATGTATCAGGAAGAGCCTACGCGTCCCGGTCGGCCCTCGGGTCGGCCATATGAATGGCCCACCCAACCGGGCCGCCATGATGAGATCATCACCCGGCCACCTGTGCCACAACCCGCTTACCGTCCGCGCCGCCGCAGGCGAAGCCGTACCGGCTGCTGGGGATGTCTGCGTACTGTGCTAGCAGTCAGCGCGATGGCGTTGGCCGCCTTGTTTGGCTCGCTGTTGATCGTGGGATTGGTGATCTATAACTCGCTGGCGGGCGAACTGGCTGAGGATATGGCGGTGCTGCGCTCCATGGAGGGCGTGGAGGACTTCCAGACGACGCGCATCTACAGCCGTGATGGGCAGCTGCTCTATGAGATCTTCGAGGAGGGGCGGCGCATTGTGGTCCCGCTCGACCGTATTCCCTTTGCCATGCGCTGGGCCACCATCGCCACCGAGGACGACACGTTCTACGAAAACCCGGGCTTTGACCCGCCCTCCATCCTGCGGGCGGCGTGGGAGTGGATCAGCACGGGCGAGATCGTTTCCGGCGGCAGCACCATTACCCAGCAGCTGGTGCGCCAGATCGTGTTCGACTACGAGGAACGCAACGAGCGCACCCTGCGCCGTAAGCTTAAAGAGGCCGCTCTCGCCTGGGTGATGACCCAGCAATACAGCAAGGATGAAATCCTCGAGCTTTACCTCAATGAGGTGTACTATGGGAATCTTGCCTACGGCGTGGAGAGTGCCGCCAACGTTTACTTTGACAAACCGGCCACCGAATTGACAGTGGCCGAGGCTGCCTTTCTGGCCGGGCTGGTGCAATCGCCGGCCGCTTACGACCCCTACACCGATTTCACGGCCGCTAAGGTGCGCCAGCGGCAGGTGCTTGACCTCATGGTGCGGCATGGCTACTTGAGCGCAGCGGACGCCGACGCGGCTTTCAATGAGCCACCCCGCACGGTAGAGGACCTTGCCAGTCCAGATGTGCCCTTGCTTGCTCCGCACTTCACCGTAGAGGTGCGCCGTCAGCTGGCTCAGCTGCCCAACATTGACCCTGAGCTGGTGGCACGTGGCGGGCTGAAAGTCTACACCACACTAGACATGCGCTACTATACGCTAGCCGAACAAATCGCCAGAGAACATGTAGCAGAGATCGGCTCGGAGTTCAACCTGCACAACGCCGCTCTTGTGGCGCTTAACCCCAACACAGGCGAGGTGTTGGCCATGTTGGGCAGTGTGGACTACGAGGATGAGAGCATTGATGGTGCTGTGAACGTAACCCTCTCGCCCCAGCAGCCGGGCAGCACCATGAAGCCGCTCACCTATGCTGCTGCGCTGGAGCGAGGCTGGCAGCCTGCTGACGTGCTGTGGGATGTGCCGATGGTGTATGACAGCGGTGTTGGCCCCTATGAGCCAGACAACTACGATGGGCGTTTTCACGGGCCGGTGCGCTTGCGCGATGCGCTGGCCAATTCTTACAACATCCCCGCTGTGACGCTCCTGCGTGAGGTGGGCGTGCCGGCGCTGTTGGAGATTGCCCGGCGCTTTGGCATCGAGAGCCTCGGCGATGATCCTGCCCGGTATGGCCTCTCGCTGACGTTGGGCGGTGGCGAGGTAACGCCTATGGAGATGGCTGTGGCCTTCAGCGTGTTTGCCAACGGCGGCAAGCGCATCACGCCGTACCTCATCAGCCGAGTGGAAGACTTGCAGGGCAACGTGCTCTATGAGGCCCCCATTGCTGCCGGCGAGCAGGTACTGGACCCGCGTATCGCTTTCATCATCAGCGATATTCTCTCCGATAACACAGCACGCACGCCAGCGATGGGGGCTGATTCGCCGCTTTTGCTGGACTTCCCGGCAGCGGCCAAAACCGGCACCACTAACGACTTCCGCGATAACTGGACGATAGGTTATACGCCGCATCTGGTGGTTGTGGTGTGGGCAGGCAACACGGACAATACGCCCATGGCCGAAGGGACTACCGGCCTCACCGGCGCAGCGCCCATCTGGCACGACTACATGATGGCCATCTACAGCCGGCCCGAACTCACCGCCATCCTTGAAGGCCCCGACCTGCCGCCGCTGCGCAGCGGCTTTCCCCAACCGGTGGAAGGGCTTGAGGCGCGTCAGGTATGTGTCCTCTCGGAGCTGAAAGACCCGTGGCCTCTGGAGGAGGGCTGCCCGCGCGCCCGCAGTGAGTGGTTCCTCATCGGTCCACCGCCGCTAGGCGTCACCGTCACCCCGTCCCCCACACCGCTTCCTACGGCAACGCCCACCCCCCTGCCGGAGGGCAAGGAACCACCGCCGCCCGTGCGCGTCCCTCTCGAGCCAGGGCTGGTAGCACTGGGCGTGCTGCCGCTCGACGAGGACCTACAGGAGATGATGGCCGAAGCGCTGGCTGATACATGGGAAGCGTTGCCGCAGGGCACGCCTACTCCGCTGCCGCTGCGCTACTGCGAGGTGCCTCAAGAGTTCGCCGATGTGGGCAACATCTCGTACCAGCTCTTCATCACTGCCCCACGCGATGCGGTGGACCTTATCCGTGCACGTAACTGGGCATACGAGCACGATATCCCCATCGAGCCGGGTGTGCTTTGCCCACCAGAAGTGGTAGAGAAAGTGGCGGCTGCGGTGGACCCCGTCACTGGCGCCCGCTATGCGATCTATGAGCCAGACCCCCATGAAGAGGTGTTCGGCGTGCTGCCCATCATGGGGACGGCAGTCTTTACTCCCGATCAGGTGCTCTATTATAAGTTGGAGATCGGCGCAGGCGAAGCGCCCACCGAATGGCTCACGCTGGGCGATATACACACTGGAAGCGTGGAGGAGGGTGTGCTGGAGTTCCTGCACGCCGATGCGCTGCCGCCTGGCCCTTACGTCCTGCGGCTAGTATTAGTGCGTTACGATGGTAACTTCGCGCCGCCCTATGAGGTGCCGATCACCATTGTCCCAACGCCCACGCCGTAACCACATCGCAGGGGCTACCTAGCGTCCACCAGCGGCTACATCCTGACGGGCAGCCAGCAACCGTTGGACAAGGTCGACGCTGTCGGCAAAGGGGCCTTGCTGCGCGGTGAGCGAGCCGATGGATAGGCGCAGGCGGTCAGAAGTGAAGGCGTTAGGGCCGCGATTGTCCGCCGGATAGAAGTACTCCAGTGCCTCGCCGAGGCGCTCAACAATGCGGGCATGAAGCGCATCCAGCGCCGAGGCAGGCACAATCAGCACAAGGGTATGCTCCTCCAAGTGCCCGCAGAAGCTCGCCGGGCCGCCGATCTCATTCCCTGCACTGTTGAGGGTCAAGGCAACTACACGCATGACGTTGTCACCCGCGACAAAGCCATACTGCTCGCTGAAGGCGCGCACCCCTTTCAGCGTCACAATCAACATCCCCCAGTCGGCGCCGCCGTGTAGCGCTTGCTCAAGGGCTTGCATGGTCAGCTCGCCCTG
>DAOTYL010000006.1:0-1991 GCA_034434955.1 Anaerolineae bacterium
GAGAGGGCGTAACGCCGCACGGGCAGGGGAGGGCGGGCGCTGATGGCCTGCCACCAATCCTCTATCTGACGGGGGTGCGGCGTGGGGCGCTGTCCCACCATCAGGCGTAGGTCGGCGGCCAGACGCTCATGCGCGGCGAGTTGTCGGCGGCAAGTCGCACAGGTCGCCACGTGCTGCTGCACCTGTGCAGCCCGCTGGGCGGAAAGCTGCCCCTCAACATAAGCCGCCAGCAGATGGGCCACATGGTGGTTGTTGAACCAACTCATGGGGAGCACGCTCCTTCAGAGTACGTTCCTTCGGGCAACATGTCAGGCTGGGCCGCAAGGAGGGCATAGAGTGCCTCGTGTGCCAGCCGCACCCGCGATTCGGCGGTTTTCTGCGGGCATCCCAGCACCTCGGCCATCTCGCGGTAACTCAATCCATCGAAGTAGCGCAAAATGATAGCCTCGCGCAGCTTGGGAGAGAGCCTACTTAGGGCCTCGTGCACGGTATCGCGGATGCTGTGCTGCTCGGCCACCGCTTCTGGCAGAGGGTCATTGCCCGGCAGCCATTCCAACATTTCCCCCAATGCAACGGTGGGCAGCCACTTGCGGCGGCGTTTGTTGCGGCAGCGGCTGAGGGTGATGGTGTACAGCCACGTGCGGAAGGCGCTGCGTGCAGCGTCAAAGTGGCGGATGTTCTGGAGCGCATAGGCGAAGCTATCCTGTACCACTTCCTCTGCATCTTCCTCGTTGAGCAGCACGCCGTAGGCCAACCGATAGACCGGACGCACAAAGCGCTGATAGATGGCCGCGCAGGCTGTCTGTTCGCCTGCCTGCGCGGCGGCGATGAGCGTGTTCAAGTCATCATCGTGAGGTGCTGCCCGTTCCATCGTGTTTGCTCAAGTAACCAGACAAGTCTCAACGACGCACTGCTCAATTATACACGCCTGAGCATTGAGAACCTCACCCCTGAGACTCCCCTATCGATATATCGATGGCCTAAGGCCCTTCCATTTCGGAACGCTGCAAGCGGTAGATGTCTTCACGCACCCACAGGATGACGCGCTCTTCTGCGCTCGGGGTAGGGGCACTGCGGTAGAACAGCCAACGGAGCAGGTCTGCGGTTTGGAGACCCTGCGGTGTCCAGGCCTTTAGGATGGTGAAATCTTGTCCCACATAACTTGACCCCAATGCCGGATCGGAACTATCGGCGGGCGTGATGACCATGATGCTGTGCACACGCGGATCGACGCGGACAACGTAACTCACCTCGGTGAAGTCGCGCAGTGCCCAGGCCAGTGCGCCGTTGGGATCGCCCTGTATGCTCAGGCTGGCGGAATAGGGGAAACCCGTCGCCCAATTGCTGATCTGGCTGGCGGTGGTAACCAGATCGTCCAGTGCAGGTTGGGCAGGCGCAACATTGAACGGCTCAAAGGGGCTGGTGGCCCGTGTGAAGGCCAACGAAGCGCTCTGGCCAACGGAGAGCAGCGCCCCGACGAGGAGCATGGCGAGCGCTGTGCCGCGCCATGCTACCCGCGATCCCCACATGCTGGCGGCCGTCAGCCACAGCAGCACAAGCAGGATGCCCCACAGCGCGGTCAGCGCCAGTTCCAGCGGCGCGGCGAAGAGCGCCTCTCCAGGAGGGATATTTAGCGGTATGGTGAATAAATGTGGGGCTTCCAGCCATTGTGAAAGGCTGGCGAAGATCATCCCTAACAGAGCAACGAAAGCAGCTGCCACTGCCCAAAGACTCCAGCGGGGCGCATCATGCGATTGGGTCAGCAGGTCAGCAATGGCCAGCCCGGCCAGTGCTGCCAGCGGTAGTACACTCCAGAGCGCATGTTCGGGCCGTGCGCCGCGATAGATCAGACTGACGATCAGCGCGGCGATACCCCAGCCGGCCAACAGGCGCTGCCGGGGTTGTTCGGATTGCGAGGCCTGCCACGCGCCGATCCCGCCGAACAGCAACAGCACAGGGTGATAGAAGAGCAGTACAGCCCCCAAATAGGC
>DAOTYL010000007.1:0-2320 GCA_034434955.1 Anaerolineae bacterium
CTGATGGGGCATCCGAACTATCAGGTCACCGAAGGCCAAATCCTCTTTGATGGCGTGGACATCACCGAGATGGAGCCCAATGAGCGCAGCCAGATGGGGCTGTTTTTGGCGTTCCAGTATCCTATAGCCATCCCGGGTGTGACGCTGGCCAATTTTCTGCGTCAGGCCATTAACGCTCATCGCAAGGCACGCGATCCCAACGACAAAGGGATGCCTGTTCCGGAGTTTCGCCGTCTGCTGAAGAGCAAGATGGCGCTGCTCAATATGGACGAGAGCTTCGCGGGCCGCTACTTGAACGATGGCTTCTCTGGCGGCGAAAAGAAACGTGCTGAAATCCTGCAGCTGGCAACGCTCGAACCCAAGATCGCTGTGCTGGACGAGACCGACTCCGGGCTGGATATCGACGCACTGCGCATTGTGGCGGATGGCGTCAACAAGCTGGTCGGCCCGGGGCTGGGTGTGCTGGTCATCACACACTACCAGCGCATCCTCAACTACATTAAGCCCCAGTACGTGCACATCATGCTGGACGGCCAGATCGTTGAAACGGGTGGGCCGGAACTGGCGTTGCAGCTGGAGGAGCGCGGCTACGACTGGCTGCGCGAGAAGCAGGGTGAGGCTTAACGCAGGGGCACACCGAAGCGTGGATGCCAAAATCCACCCCAGTCCCTTCCGCATCGTAGGAAAGAAGGCTGGGCAATGGTATGTTGACATTGGTCTCAAGGCCCTGCCGAGGCTGGTGTTACCATAACGACAAACATCCGAGTGAGTATTTGAGGGGAGCATGGTCATGTCTGATGAAGTCGCCCACCTAGAAGGCCTCAAGCAGAACTACGCCGAGAAGTACGGCTTCAGAGTGCCTGAGAACTACGTCTTTCGGGCGCGCAAGGGCCTGGATGAGGACATCGTGCGCGAAATCTCATGGCTGAAGGAAGAGCCAGAGTGGATGCGCGACTTCCGTCTGAAGGCGCTGCGGCACTTCCAGCAGCGGCCTATGCCCACCTGGGGCGCCGATCTCTCTGCGATCGACTTTGACGATATTTACTACTTCGTGCGAGCAACCGAGGATGACGTCGCCGATTGGGATCAGGTCCCGCCGGAGATCAAGGAGACGTTCGATCGGCTGGGCATTCCGGAGGCCGAGCGCAAGTTCCTGGCAGGGGCAGGGGCGCAGTACGAGAGCGAGGTGGTTTACCACAAGATTCGCGAGGACCTCAAGCGGCAGGGCGTCATCTTCTTGAGCATGGATGATGGTCTCAAGGAGTACCCCGATCTGGTGCGCCAGTACTTCGGCACGGTGATCCCCTATAACGACAACAAGTTTGCCGCCCTCAACTCGGCGGTATGGTCAGGGGGATCGTTCATCTACGTGCCGCCGGGCGTGAAGGTGGAGATGCCCCTGCAGGCTTACTTCCGCATCAACACGCAGAATATGGGCCAGTTTGAGCGCACGTTGATCATCGTGGACGAAGGGGCCTATGTGCACTACGTCGAGGGCTGCACCGCGCCCATCTACTCCAGCGACAGCCTGCACAGTGCAGTGGTGGAGATCATTGTCAAGGCGGGCGGACGCTGCCGCTACACCACTATCCAAAACTGGTCGACCAATGTTTACAATCTGGTGACCAAGCGTGCCGTCGCCTACCGCGACGCCACCATGGAATGGGTGGATGGCAATCTGGGCAGCAAGGTTACCATGAAGTACCCCGCCGTCTATCTCATGGAGCCGGGCGCACATGGCGAGGTGTTAAGCATCGCCTTTGCAGGCAAGGGGCAAGTGCAGGACGCAGGCAGCAAGGTGGTCCATGTTGCGCCTTACACCACCAGCAAGGTTACCAGCAAATCCATCAGCATGGGTGGCGGGCAGGCCAGTTATCGCGGACTGCTCAAGGTCTATGAAGGAGCGCATCACTCGCGCAGCAACGTGGTGTGCGATGCGCTGCTACTGGATGACAAGAGCCGTTCCGACACCTATCCCTACATTGAGATCGACGAGCAGGATGTGACCATCGGCCACGAGGCGACGGTGAGTAAGGTGGGCGAAGATCAACTCTTCTACCTCATGAGCCGCGGCCTGAGCGAAGAGCAGGCTAACGCTATGGTCGTCAACGGCTTCATCGAGCCGCTGGTTAAGGAGCTGCCTATGGAGTATGCCATGGAGCTGAACCGCCTGATCCAGATTCAGATGGAAGGCTCCATCGGCTGATCCCTGAAGGGCCCATCATGCATAGGGGCGACGCACGGACGAAGCAGCGTCGCCCCGATCCTGTGAACACGAACGGAGATAGAACACGTTGGCGAGAAGACGCGAAATCCTGAA
>DAOTYL010000008.1:0-2564 GCA_034434955.1 Anaerolineae bacterium
ATCATGATAGAGGGTCAAGGCGAGGTAAAGCCGCGCGGAGGCGGGCGTTCTTTGGTAGGGATAGTAGCAGGCGGCATCGCATTGTTGGCCTGTGTGATCTGCGCATTGATCGCAATCGGCGGGGGCGTGGCGGTAACGACCGGCAGCGCACGCGTGCAGGGCCTGCTGGAAAAGTGGGGACTGGGCTTCGCCACGCGCCAGTTGGGAGTGGCAGAAGAGGCAACGCAACCCCCCGCTGCGGAGGTCCCCTCCACCGCCGAAATGCCCGCCGAGCAGGCACAGCCCACGCCACTCCCGACTGCCACCCCGACCCCTGAGCCGACGCCGCTGCAGTCACTGCTCGCCGATACCGACCTGCCTGTGCTGCTAGAACAGGGTGCGATCGCTGTGGAGAGCGTCGACTCATCAGGGATGGGCATCCTGGGGACGGAGGTGCTGATCGTCAATCTCTACAACCCAAGCGACAAGGACATGCTGGTGACCATCCCGCCGGGCTACGTCTTCTTGCCGCCGACGGGCAGCGGCGAGCAGCGCATGATGGTGCTGCAGACCGTCTCGGTGACCGTCCCTGCCGGCGGCTATGCGTCGGTGAGTCCCTACGTCACCTGCATCGATTCGGACCTTGCCGCACCGAGCGAGGGGTCGGTCTATCAAGCGGGTGGTATGGTGGAGGACGAGCGTCTACGCGAATTTGCGCTCTGCGTGTCCCAGCAGGAACTTCCCGTTGTCAATTTCCAGACCTTTGAAGGGTTTGATGAAGAGACCTTCGCCCGCTACATGAGCCTGCAACTTGCGGTGTGGTCGGTGGCAGAGGGGCAAAACTTCGCGGAGCTGTTCGCCGAGGGGGGCGCGGAATACGGCAGCGCGGCGGAGGCGCTGGGTGAGCTGAGCATCTGGTTCGAGGGCATCCAGATATGGCTTGATGCTTGTAACGTGCAGTTTGACCAGTAACGTCCCGCCAGTCGCTAACCGCTGAAGACCATGAACGCACTAGAGACCTTCCGCCGACGCAAAGATGACTTCTTCAAACACGATCCGCATTCCCCGCTGACACCCCAACAGCGCGAGGTCTTCAACGGGCTGCGCTACTATCCGGAAAACGCCGCTCTGCGCTTTGAGCTGGCAATAGAGAAGTTCAAGCAGCAGAGGGCGGTCACCCTGCAAACCAGCACCGGCGACGTGGCCGAGTTTATCCGCTGGGGGCGCATCCGTTTTGAGGTAGACGGTCAGCGCGTGGCGTTGACCGTCTACGCCTCAACCAGCGGTGGGGGATTCTTCCTGCCCTTCATGGACACCACCAACGGCTCGGAAACCTACGCAGGAGGCCGCTATCTGGAGATCGACCCTTTGCCCGACGGCCGCTTCGTGGTAGATTTCAATCTGGCCTACAACCCCTACTGCGCCTACAATCCCTACTGGTCATGTCCCCTGCCACCCAAAGAGAACTGTCTGAAGGTGCCCATTCGGGCCGGGGAAATGCTCCCCGGCGAGGAATGGGCGGAGCAGTAGAAGCGCTTGCCCTTATCGCTTTCCCCCTCTCCCAACAATAGAGGAGAAGGGGAAAGCGACCGCAGGTCACGAGAGGCGAAGGTCACTGCAAGGAGTGCAGCCGTGCGCGTCTTACTGATCGGCGGTTCTGGGTTCATCGGCCAGCGTGTTGCCGCCCGATTGCGGCAGCGTGGCCACCACGTGATTGTTTTCCATCGGGGGGAGACCACTCCCCTCACCGACAGTCAGGTCCAACATATCGTGGGCAACCGGCTGGAGATCGACCACCACGTGGAGGAGATCGCCGCAGCCCACCCCGACGCTGCTATTGACTTCCTCCCCTGGAACGACGCCGACACCCGCCGCGTGATTGATGCCCTTTATGGGCGGGTGGAGCATGTCGTCCACCTCTCCAGCGGCGATGTGTACCGCGCTTGGGGCTACTTCCTGCGCGGCACCTGCGGCGAACCGGTCCCCCTGCGCGAGGACGCTCCCCTACGTGAGGAACTATACCCCTACGCCGGCACTCAACCCGGCATGGAAGACTACGACAAGGTGCTGGCCGAGCGAGAAGTCCTCACGGCCCATTTTGAGCGCGGCTATCCGGGCTGCATCCTGCGCCTGCCGATGGTCTTCGGGCCGGGCGACCGTCAACATCGGCTGTGGGACTACGTGAAGCGCATGATGGATAAGCGCCCCGCCATCCTGCTGGGAATGTGTCAGGCGGCTTGGCTGTGGCAGCGCGGCTATGTGGATGATGTGGCCCTGGCCATCGTGTTGGCCGCCGAACGCAATGCTTGCGCCGGCCAGGTGTACAACGTCGGCAGCCGCACCACGCTCAACGTGGCAGCCTGGGTGCGCCGCATCGGCGATGCGCTGGACTGGCACGGCGAGATCGTCCTTGTGCCCGATGGGGAGTTACCGCCCCATCTGCGTAAACCTTACACCTATCAGCAGCACATCCTCTTTGATACGAGCAAAATCCGCCGCGAGCTGGGCTATGATGAGCTGACCGACCCCGATGAGGCCATCCGTTTGGCCGCCGAGTGGCAGCGCGACAACCCGCCTTCCTCCTA
>DAOTYL010000009.1:0-13777 GCA_034434955.1 Anaerolineae bacterium
TCGGCATGGATGATGTGTTCGATGGCCTCAACGGTGCGATGTAGGTCGCCCTCGCGGTTGAAGACCACGTAGTCGAACTCCTTGGCGGCGCGGATTTGCTCGTGGGCGGTGCGCATGCGCTGCCCCAACGACTCCGCGTCCATAGTCTCGTCGTGGCGCTCGCGGATGCGGTGGACGAGATCGGCGGGCGGAGCAGTAATGAAGATGGTGACACAGCCCGGGTAGCGTTCGCGCAGGCGCCGCGCCCCCACCACGTCCACTTCGGCGATCACCAGATGTTTGTCGGGGGGAATCTCCTCAAAGATGTCAGCGGGCATGCTGTAAACCTTGCCCAGCCCGTAGACATCGTGGCCGAGGGTGGTAGCGTCGGCCTCCATCAACTTACCGGCCAGCGCCAGCTCGCGGAATTGCTCCGGCGTGACGAAGTGATACTGCTCCCCCTCTACCTCGTCCTCGCGGCGCTCGCGGGTGGTGTAGGTGCGTACACGCCCCATCTGTGGATGGTTTGCGAGCAGTTGATTGATAATGGTATTCTTACCTACGCCGGACGGCCCGGCCACAACAAACAAGAGGCGCTCCAAGCGGCCTGTCGTCTGCTGGATGACGCGCTCCACATCGGTCAGCTCGTCAGGCATCTGCAAATGGCTCCCTCGGTAAAGGGCTGCAAGCGAGATCGGGCCGCATTATACCACAGCAATAGGGCCGTTGAGGCAGGTTCATCACGTGCGGTGGGGGAGAAAGCCATAGCCATGAAAGCCGTCATTCCAATGGCAGGGTTGGGGACGCGCATGCGCCCTCACACCTATAGCCGTCCTAAGCCGCTGATCACCGTCGCAGGCCAACCGATGCTCAAACACCTTATTGATACGCTGCGATCACTGAATATTGAGGAGTACGTTTTCATCGTTGGCTACCTAGGGGATCAGATTGAAGCTTACATTCGCTCTACCTACGACTTTAAGGCGACTTTTGTTGTTCAGGAGGAGCTGATCGGGCAGGCACACGCAGTTTATCTGGCCCGCCAGCACCTTGACGGGCCGCTGATCGTGCTCTTCGCCGATACGCTGTTTGAGGCCGACCTGAGCGTCATCCACACCACCGATGCCGATGCCATCGCCTTTGTAAAGGAGGTAGAAGACCCACGTCGTTTTGGCGTGGTGGAACTGGACGCAGAGGGTCGTGTGACGCGTTTCACCGAGAAGCCGGACAGCATGGAGAACCGCAATGCTGTAATCGGCCTCTACTACATCCGCGATTCACAGGCCATGTTGCGCGCCATTGAGAAACAGATGGCACGCCGACAGATGACCAAAGGCGAGTTCTATCTTGCCGATGCCTTTCAGGTGATGATTGACGATGGGGCGGTTTTCCGCACCCAGCGCGTGGATGTATGGCTGGACTGTGGCAAACCGGAGACGGTGCTGGAAACCAACCGCTATCTTCTGGAGCACGGGCACGACAACAGCGCCGAGGTAAGCCGCCCCGACGTGACGATCATCCCCCCTGTTTACATCCACCCCGAGGCTAACCTGCAGTATGCCATCATCGGCCCCCATGCGACCATCGCCGCAGGTTGCCAGATCAGCAACAGCATCATCCGTGACTCTATCGTCGAGGAAGGCGCCCGTGTGTGCAATGCGATCCTTGACCAGTCGCTGATCGGCCGCGAGGCGCAGGTTGTCGGGCGCTACTTTACGCTGAACGTTGGCGACGCTTCTTCTATAGACTTCAGCTAGTCAGGAGTAACCTCCCATGCGCAACTTTGTCTCCCAGCGGGTGCAGAGCATTCCCCCTTCGGGCATCCGACGCTTCTTCGACATCGCCGCGACCATGAACGATGTGATCTCGTTGGGCATCGGCGAGCCGGACTTTGTGACCCCTGAGCCACTGCTACGGGCGGGGATCGCCTCGCTTGAGGCAGGACAGACGCATTACACCTCTAACTCCGGCTTGATCGAACTGCGCGAGGCGCTCAGCGAGCACCTCAATCGGTTATACGGTGTGCACTACGATGCAGAAAAGGAAATCCTCATCACCGTGGGCGTCTCGGAGGCACTCTACCTTGCGCTCAATGCCATTTTGGACCCGGGCGATGAGGTCATCGTGCCGGAGCCGTGCTTTGTGGCCTACGTGCCGGAGGTCGTGCTGGCAGGCGGCAAGGCAGTGACCATCGCCACGCATGTAGAGCACCAGTTTCAGGTGACGGCGGCGGCCATCAGCGCGGCCATCACCCCGCGCACCAAAGCCATCCTGCTCAGCTATCCCAACAACCCCACCGGCGCGGTGATGTCGCGCGAGCGGCTGTTGGAGATCGCCAAAGTGGCCGAGAAGCATGACCTGCTGGTGCTTTCCGATGAGATTTACGATCGGTTGGTCTACGGCGTGGAGCATGTTTGCTTTGCCAGCTTGCCCGGGATGCGCGAACGGACGATCACCCTGGGCGGCTTCTCCAAAGACTACGCCATGACAGGCTGGCGCATCGGCTATGCGGCGGCCCCTGCTGACATCTTGGCTGCGATGCGCAAGATTCACCAATACACCATTATGTCAGCGCCAACAATGGCTCAGGTTGCGGCACTGGCCGCTCTAAAAGAAGGCGAGCCTTACGTCAAAGAGATGGTGGCAGAGTATGATCGCCGCCGCAAGCTGATCGTGAGCGGACTCAACCAACTAGGCCTGTCGACTTTCGAGCCGCGCGGCGCGTTCTACGCTTTCCCTTCTATTGCAGCCTCCGGCATGGACGAAAATACTTTTGCCGAGGCGCTGCTTCAGGAGGAACGTGTGGCCGTTGTGCCCGGCACAGCCTTTGGCGCAAGTGGCGCGGGCTTTGTGCGGGCTTCCTACGCCACCTCTTATGAGAAGATCGAGGAGGCATTAGAGCGCATCGCGCGCTTCATGCGCCGTCATGGGTGAGCGGAGGCACATTGCCCACCGCAACCCGCCGCCGGATGTGATGCGCTAACACGCCCGGCGGCATTTTTACAAGGGAGAACAGAGCAAGAGATGTTGCCTCAGAATGTTATCTTAGGAGCGCTGCTGATCTTTGTGGTGCGCGTGTTCAGCATTACACTCTCCACCATCCGTCTGCTGATCATGGGGCGCGCCCATCGAGGGATAGTATCCGGCCTGGCTTTTGTGGAAGCGTTGACCTTTGCCCTGACCTTCGGTGCGGTGGCCACCGACCTGACCAACTTGTGGTATCTGGGGGCTTACTGTGGCGGCTTTGCTGCGGGCACCTGGGTAGGGATGCTCATTGAGGATCGCGTGGGGCATGGCTTCGCTAGCATCAGCATTATCTCGACGGGCAAATCGCTCCAACTGGCCGAGGCTATCCGAGGAGCAGGGTTTGGCGCTACGCGCACCTCCGGCGAGGGGTCGGCGGGCAGTGTGGGGATGGTATGGGTGGTGGCGCGGCGGCGCGATGTGCCCCGCGTGACATCGATCATCAACGAGGTTGATCCGAAAGCATTTGTGTCCGTCAGCGAAGCACGCAGCGTGTGGCGCGGATTCTTAGGCTATGGGCGCACATAGCCAACGGCTCACTTTTGAGGAACGTCAATAGGTATCCTGCAAATGGGCGACAGGGAGCACGATCAGCCCCTCGGTGGGATCACCGAGAGCCGTCGCATTATGCGGCTCGCGCTCCACGATGTAGGCAGTGTAGGCCGCCATGAGCGCATCCAACTCGTCATGTCCGTAGATGATGTCCAGATCGAGCTGACCCGTGCGCAGGCGGTGGCGCGTCCACTCCTCTAAGGCACGCATGGGATCAGGCACGCCGACTCCTTCCTCATACAACACGAGTTGGCGCTGGAGCAAACCCTCTATGCTGGTTTTGGCATAAGGCCGCTTTTTGATCAGCACCGTGTAGGCGGCGTGAGGATAGGTCTCAAACAAGCGGCGTGTTCCCTGAAGAGGGTAATCCACAAAACCTGCTGCCCGCAATCTATCGTAGAGTGTCCACCCCACGCGCATCCAGCGCGGAACGCGTTGCTCATCGGGCGGGGTGCTGTATACAGGGATTCTGCGCCGCCGCAGCTCGTACTCGCAGAGGCGGTATCGGCTATAGGTGTTGCGATCGGCGGCTAGGCCCAGACGTGCGCGCGTGTCGGGATCGGTCAACAGCCCCCGATTGCGCCCCGCCGGTGCGTCGATGCCGCACACCGCTGCTGGGTAGGTGAGGACATCCGCCAGCACCTCCTCCAGTGGTACGCTGCGCAGCGTCTTGATGCGCAGTCGCCCATCAAGCACGGCATAGGTAACGGGGCGCATCCCCGCAGTGGGATCGATGCCGATGAAGACCGTCTCGTCCATCATGGTTGCCCCTTTCCTCCGCTTGAGGCGGCGCGGTGAGCGCCAGAGTCGGTATCCGAGAGGTGCTTGAACATGCGCACAATGCTGGCCGGGCACTCCGCAAAGCCCTGCGCCTCCAGGAGTGGGCGGATGGCCTCGTGGTGTCCACTGCTGGCCAGCCGCACATCCACCATGGTAGGCAAGGCGTTTCCTGGGCTCAGTGCAGCCTTTAGCGCATCAAAGTTGGCCGGACTTCCCCACCATTCGGGCATACTGGCCAGATAAAGGATAAGATGCTCGCTAGTGCCATGCCGATTAAGGTAAGCGACGGGATGTCCCTGGTCAATCACCAACCAGTGCATCCCCGCTTGGCGATAAGGGTCACGGGTTAAGAAGCGGGTCAGTGTGACCTTATCCGCAGCGTCTCCGGCGGATACATCCAGACGGGCAAAATGGCGGAAGGCGCTTCGGGCGGCATGCCCAACCAGTGGGAACAAGCGCACAGTGCCGCCGCCCTGAAGTGAGCTGAGAGCGCTACTGCTGCCGCGCATAATGCGCCAGTGGCCGCGCTCGAACCCTTGCGACTCGTAGAGGTGGAGTGCAGCCATGTTGTTGAAGGTGGTTGTCAGACCCAGCCACTCGCGGCGCTGTTCGCGGGCCTGCTGCTCGGCAAAGCGCAGAAGGGCTTTCCCCACACCGCGCCGCCGCCACGCGGGGAGCACGGTCAGCGCCTCAATGTAGAGTACCTGATACCAACCGCGCAGGTACATCCAGCCGACCAGTTGCTCATCGCAGAACGCACCGTAGCCTGATGTGGCCCAATGGAAGTACAGCGGCAAGGTCAAGTAGCGGCTTATGAAGCGCAGCGGCGGCGAAGCTCCCAGCCAGCGCTGTGCGGTGAGGTCGTGTTCCAGCAGCGCCGTGATAACCGCTTCGGCCGAGAGATAGGTCTGCACAAAGGTCAGTGGGCGGATGGCAATGCCGTTTGAAGGCACAACGGTGGCAGGCGACAAGGCTCAACATCCCTCACATGCGGCTGATGTGGCGATCAGTATACATCACAGCCCGCGCGTGAGGCCAGTATGGAGCACCTCGCAGGCGCTACCCGCACACATGCAGCGGCGTGATGTCTGCCCCACACTGGGGGCAATGGCGCGGCGCAGGGAGATATTCCCCGCAGTGGGGGCAGCGGCGTGGTATGGTCAAGTAGGGTGGGCAGACGTGCGGCTGCTCGGCGGGCGGGCACACATGCGGTGGGGTGATGTCCATGCCGCAGCGAGAGCAATAGGTGCGGCCCGGCAACAGCCCTCCACACCGATCGCAACGCTCTAACGCATAGGCCGGGCAGCGGTGCAGTGGGTCAGGGCGGGGAACGGCAGTAAGCGGCGCTGCCTTACAGCGGTGGCGCGGTGTGATGTCAGCGCCGCATGTGGTGCAGAAAAGCGCAGCAGGCAGCAGCTCACCACACTGTAGACAACGCACCGGTGGCGGCATAGGTGGGCAGGTATGCTCAAGTGGGCGCGGGGCGCAGGTGTGGCGCGGGGTGATATCCGCGCCGCAGATAGCACAATACGTGACGGTTGGAAGCATCTCGCCGCATTGCAAGCAGGGCTGTGCCGCACGCGGCAGGCAGTGGTGCTCGATTGCTCGTTCCATAGCGGCAACCTGCGCAAGTAGAATCCGAGGCGTTTCACTGATCGATACGCAGCAGCAAGGCGGATTGTTGCAGCCGTGACGGGTGCGGTATGATCGCCCTGTATGGATGACTCAACTGCCTTACACAACGCTCTGATCGGCTGGTTTGAGGCGAACCGTGAGGACCTCCCTTGGCGGCGCAGGCGCGATCCGTATGCCGTTTGGTTATCGGAGATCATGTTGCAGCAGACGCGGGTGGAGACGGTCATCCCCTACTATGAGCGTTTTCTGGCCCGTTTTCCAACCGTTGAGGCGCTGGCAGCAGCCCCTCTGGATGAGGTGCTTAAGCTATGGGAGGGGTTGGGTTACTACAGCCGGGCGCGCAACCTGCACCGCGCTGCTCAACAGATCGTCCGCGAGTGGGATGGGCGCTTCCCCAATACCGTTGATGATCTCACACGCCTGCCGGGCGTGGGTCGCTACACGGCGAGGGCTATCGGCAGCTTCGCCTTTGGCCTGGATGTGCCCGTGCTGGATGGCAACGTGATGCGCGTGCTGGCGCGGGTGTTCGATGTTCGGGGAGACATCCGCCTGCCGCAAACGCGGCGCGAGTTGTGGACGCTGGCGGAGCGCCTGCTGCCCGTCGGCCGAGCGGCACTGTGGAACGAGGGGCTGATGGAGCTAGGGCGGCGCATCTGCACACCACATGCGCCGCAATGTTCGCTCTGCCCGCTCCGCGATCGGTGCGAAGCGTATCGGCTGGGAGCGCAGGAGCAGCTCCCCATGCGTTCGCCACGTGAGCGGACGCCGCACTACGACGTGGCAGCAGCCATCATCCGCCGCGAAGACGGGCGTATCCTCATCACCCAACGCCCACTTGATGGGATGTTAGGCGGCTTGTGGGAGTTCCCGGGTGGCAAGCGCCGCGCCGATGAGACACTGCAAGCCTGCTTGCGCCGCGAGATTCGCGAGGAATTGGGCATTGAGATCGCAGTAGGGGCCCAGGTCGCGGTGGTGAAGCACGCTTATACGCACTTCCGCATCACGCTCTACGCCTTTGAATGCCGTCATCTGCGCGGCGAACCCCAGACGCTGGGTGTAGCGGATTGGGCGTGGGTGATGCTCGACGAAGTGGATGCCTATGCCTTCTCCGCCGCCGACCGCCGCATCATTGCAGCGCTGCGGGATGGTGGGCAGATGGCGCTGGAGTGGGGTGTGGACGAGGAGTAGGCTGATGGGGAATATACCCGCGATTAGCGTGGTAATGGTGACGCACAACAGGGCGGCGCTGCTGCCGCGCACACTCGCTGGCCTCTATGGCCAGACGCTTCAAGACTTTGAGCTGATCGTGCTGGACAACGGCTCAACGGACGGCACATGGGAACTGTTGGGGACAATTGAGCGGGCACGGGTACGCCTCCACCGCAATCGGACGCCGCGCCCGGCAGCCGAGGCATTGAGCCAGGCGCTGGCATGGGCAACAGGTCGCTACATTGTCTGCCATGAGGTGGGGGATGTCTCTGCAGCGCAGCGGCTGGAGCGTCAAGCGGCATTGCTCCGGCGGCGCGAGGATGTAGTCGCCGTGTGGTCGGCGGTAGATTGGGTGGACGAGGCGGGACAGCTGCTGCATCATGTGGATTACCCTAGCCGTCACCAGACGCTGTTGCGGCGCTTAGAGGAGGAAAGTTGCCCGGCAACGGGCGCGGTGATGCTGCGCCGCGAAGCGCTGGAAGCGGTGGGCGGCATACGCAAAGCGTTCGCGCTGGCTGCTGAGGTTGACCTTTGGCTGCGGCTGGCCGATGTGGGCAAACTGGCAAGCACCAACGAGGTACTCTATACGGCCTGTTTCCACGCCGATTTGCCCCCTGTGGCGCATCAGGCTCTCTATCGGGATTATGCAGCGCTAGCGCGTCTGCTTGCCGAAGAGCGGCGGACACACGGCGCAGAGCAAACTGCCATCGATACTGCGGCGGGTGCCATCAGCGCACGCCACGCAGCAATGAACCCGCTGGCGCGCCGTGCGATGCGCGCCGAGGGCTACCTCATCTGGGCGCGGCAAGTGCAGATGTGGAACGAGGCCGCTCGCCGTCAAGCACGACGGTTGTGGCTGCGTGCTCTGGCCGCCTGGCCCTTCCGCTCCGACGTGTGGCAGTACGCCCGCGAACAGTTGCAACGCTGACGGCAACAGGGTGGATGGTAAGCACCATGACACTGACCCAAAATCTCACTCGACTCACCCACACCGATCATGGGCGCGTCCTGTGGCTCTTTCACTATGCGCCACGCCAGCATCTGCATCTGGACTGGCATAGCCTTGAGCAGTGGCTGTCCGATCCGGCGCTATGTTGCCGTGTGTTGCGCGGAGAGGACAGTCAAGTATCCCTGCTGATGGGGGCCACGATCAATAGACTGGAGGAAGTGCCGGGCCGTCGTGTGGCTTGGCTGCGCTTCCTGCTGCCCGATCAGAACGATGAAGACAATCGCCTGCTGGATAGCTTATGGGAAGCTCTGCGTGCCGATCTGATCGCCAAAGGTGTGCGGCAGCTCGGTACTTTGCTGTTGCAGAGCTGGGTAACAAATCTGATCGCACGGTGGGGTTTTGCGCCTGCCTATTCGGTGGTCACTCTGCGTCGACTGGGCGGGCCACTACCTGCCGAGCCTGAACCGCCTTACGTCATCCGCGAGGTGACCCATGAGGCCGATCTGGACGTTGCCGCTGCCATCGACGCTCAAGCATTTGAGCCGCTGTGGCAGTACAACCGCGCCACGTTACGTATCGCTATGTCTCAAGCGGCCACGTTTAGCCTGCTGGAACGTGATGGGGAGGCGCTGGGGTATCAGCTCAGCACGGTTCACGGGGATGCGGGGCATTTGGCGCGGTTAGCCGTGCTGCCCACCGAGCAGGGCAAGGGGTTGGGCAAGCTACTTGTGGGCAGCATGTTGCGTTTTATGCTGAGGCGCGGCATCAACACCGTGACCGTGAACACACAGTCGGACAACGCCCGCTCACAGCGACTTTATCGGCGGTTAGGCTTTGAGCACATTGGAGAGGGCGTGCCGGTGTGGACGCTTGATTTGTGAGCGTTGAGTGGCGAACATCGCTATGTGCGTCACCATTCCGGCACGCCACACTCCGGACAGGCCATCTCGGCGTGGCGTATCCACTCCAGTGCCTCGGTAGGTGACATGAGGTCGGCGGCAACAGCAGCAACCTGTATGTGGTGCAGCGCGTTGTAGCGATCCAGTATGAGCAGCGCAGGCCGTCGCTCGCCAATGTGCTTCCTCCACACATCACCTTCGGCATCGGCAAGCACGGGGAACGGCAAACCGAGTTCCTCGGCGAGATGAGACGCCTGCGCTTGCGTCCCGGCAATAACCGCCAGCACCTCGGCGGGCCAGGCGCGGTATTCCTCGTAGTGGGCGGCGAATGCCCGCAGGATTTCACGGCCGGCGGCGTCTTCATCGGGCAATAGAATCAGCGCCACCGGCACCCTGTGCCGGTAATCGCTCAGCCGCACCGTCTCACCGCTGCTTGAGGGCAGCCAGAAGTCTGGCAGCGCCAGTTGCGCTGCTAGAGAGACCGTTACGCTCATCGCTCCCTCCTGTAATCCCGAACGCTAATACGTGGGCAGGCGGGGGTCGATCTGCTTGGCCCAAGCGTTGATCCCGCCGGCCATATTCTTCACCCGTGTGTACCCATGCTGGCGCAGCGTAGCGACCACGTCGGCGCTACGCCCGCCCGTCTTGCAGTAGACGATGATCTCGCGTGCGGTATCCAGCTCACCAAGGTGCTCCAGTATCTGCCCCTTGGGGATATGGTGAGTAGCCTGCGCAATGTCAGAGATTTCCCACTCGTGCGGTTCGCGTACATCCAGCAGGATGAAGTCCTCGCCGGCATCCAGCTTGGCCTTGACCTCCTGCACGCTGACGGTGGGGACCAACGCCTCGTTTTCGCTGTGGAAGGCGCTGCGGTCATGGCCCGGCATCCCGCAGAACTGCTCGTAATCGATCAACCCGGTGAGGGTAGGGTGCTCCCCGCAAGCCGGGCAGTCGGGATTCTTGCGCAGTTTCACAAAGTCAAAGGTCATGCGCAAGGCGTCGTAGAGCAGCAGGCGCCCGATAAGCGTCTCGCCGATGCCGAGGATGATCTTGAGCGTCTCGGTGGCCTGAATGGCGCCGATGGTGCCGGGCAGCACACCCAGCACGCCGCCCTCCGCGCAGCTAGGCACCAGACCGGGCGGAGGCGGTTCAGGGAAGAGGCAGCGATAGCACGGCCCGCTACGGGCATCAAACACGGTGGCTTGCCCCTCAAAGCGGAAGATGCTGCCGTAGACGTTCGGCTTGCCGAGCAGCACACAGGCATCGTTGACCAAATAACGTGTGGGGAAGTTGTCCGTGCCGTCGACGATGACATCGTAGGGGGCAAGGATATCCAACGCGTTCTCCGAGGTGAGGGGTGTGTTGTAGATTTCAATCACGACATGAGGATTGATGTCCAGCAGGCGCTCGCGGGCGCTCTCCAGTTTGGAGCGACCCACATCCTTGGTACCGTGCAGGACCTGACGCTGCAGGTTAGAGAGGTCCACCGTGTCGTAATCCACCAGACCGATGCGCCCTACGCCCGCTGCTGCAAGGTACATCCCCAACGGCGATCCCAATCCACCCGCACCGATGATCAGCACACTGGCGGCTTTCAGCCGACGTTGCCCCTTCATGCCCACTTCCGGCATGATAAGGTGGCGGCTGTAGCGTTTGATCTCCTCATGGCTCAACTCAATCGCCTGAGGAGCGATATGATCCACGATGGTCATGCTTCTGTTCCTCCCCTTATCACCTCTGCGTCACCGTACCGAGAGATCGTCTACCGCCGCGATTTGGCGCTTGAGATGCTCTGCACGCGCCAAACCGTGATTGACACGCCGCGGCTGCCCGCGCCGATCCACAATGAAGGTGGTGGGCAGGCCCAGCACCCCCCAGCCGTCGGCAAGGTCGGGGCGCTCCAACGCATTGATGGCAATCACCTGCACACCATCAGGGCCTAGTTCGGCCTCCAGGCGCTCAAGCTCCGGCTTCTGCATGGTGCGGCAGGGAGCGCATGTCTCCGCCCAGAAGTAGATCACGGCGGGAACACCCGGACGCAACATGTCCAGCACCTCAGTGCCAGTGTCGCGCTTCTGGATTCGCCGTGCCTGCCAGCGTGTCCCTAAAGCATACGCGCCAAAGCCCAGGCCGATCAACAATAAGGCGATGGCTATGCGCTCCAGCATTGCTTACTCCCGCCGGATGGGCGCACGGCTGAAGCCCGGCACGCCAAGACGGTTCAGCTGGTAGTAGACGAAGCACCCCAGGCAGAATCCGGCAAACAGGTTGAGCGCGGCGAGGGCGATCACCAGCCACACCAGCACCCAGCCAAGCAGGCCCCAGCCTGCTGCAAGCGCCAGCGTCCCTGCCAGTGTGAAGATGCCGCCCAGCCCTTGCGCAAAGAGATGTGGCTCCGGATTATCCACACGCACATCGGGCCTGATGAGACCCAGTGGCCGGAGGATGTGCTGATAGATGCGTTTGAACAACCCTGCGCCCGGCCAAAGCGTGCCAATCAGCATCACGGCGCTGACGAAGGCCACCAGCGGCCACAGGTTGAGGATGAAGGCTGCCAGCAACAGGGCGATGATGAAGGCTTGATTGGTGCGCAGGGCGCTGTGGTCTACCCGACGCTCACTATGCTCCGTCATCGCTCCACCTCCTCGGTGAAAACGTCCCTCAACGTGGGGAGCAGCCTCCGGCGATGGAGGGAACGATCATCAATCGGGCGTCCGGGGCGATGGGAGTTTCCATACCGTTCAGGTAGCGCACGTCCTCATCGCCCACGAAAACGTTGACAAAACTGCGCAGCTTGCCCTCGCTGAGCAAGTGCTTCTGAAGATCAGGATACTGGCGCAGGAGGTCATCCAGCGCTTCTTGCACAGTTTGTCCGCTGACGGTGATTTCCCCTTGTCCGCCCGTATAAGAGCGCAGGGGGGTAGGAATGCGAATAGTAGCCATCATGCCTCCTCCTCGGTTGAGGTGATGATCAAGGTATCTTCCTCAAAAGCAACCCGATCCTCGCGCAAGTGCCAGGCCCGCGTGGTGCGGGCTTTCCCACCCTCTACGGAGGTGATAAGGTAGCAAAAGCGCGGCAAGGCGTGTTCGCGGTCAAAAGCACTGGGAAGGGCAGGGTGATCGGGATGTGAGTGGAAGACGCCCACCACTTCCAATCCGCGCCCTGCCGCCTCGCGCTCAGCCCGCAAGAAATCGTGTGGGCTGATCTCATAGCGGTTGCGTCGTGCTTCGGCTTCGCGCTGGTTGGGGGCGGGGAAAACCTCCTCAATGACAACTCTCTTGTCCTCCACACGCCCCAGCAAGAAGCCCGCTCCCTCGTGGGGGTAGGAAGCCTCGCCGTGCGCCTCCATGATCCGCTTCTGAGCAGCGGTCAGCACGACCTCCATAGCGGATTAGTCCCCCTGTGTCCAGAACGGATCGCTCAGGTATTTGGCGGCGCTGTCGGGGAAGATCGTCACGACAAAGCCCTCCGAGAGGGTTTCGGCTACGCGCAGGGCAGCGACCATCGCCGCTCCCGCCGAGACCCCCACCAGCAGGCCCTCCTCGCGGGCCAGGCGGCGGCACATGGCATGGGCCTCTTCCGTGCGCACCGGCACGATCTCATCCGGCAGGCTGGCATCGTAGATGGCGGGCACGATGGCCGACGGCATGTGCTTAAGGCCTTCCAGACCATGTAGCGGCCCATCAGGTTGCACGGCGATAAGACGCACCGCCGGGTTCAGCGTGCGCAGACGTCTGCCTACTCCCATCATCGTGCCGCTGGTGCCCAGCCCGGCGACAAAGTGCGTCACGCGGCCCTTTGTCTGCTCCCAGATTTCCACGCCGGTGGTGTAAAAGTGCGCTTGCCAGTTGTCGGGGTTATTGTACTGATCGGCGAAGAAATAGCGTTCGGGATCGGCTTCGTAAATCTCCCGCACCAAGCGGATGGCGCCATCGGTGCCCTCGGTGGGGTCGCTCAACACGATCTCCACGCCGTAGGCACGTAGAATGCTCAGGCGCTCCGGGCTGGCGTTGGCAGGGATGACCAGCTTCACGGGGATGCCTCGTGCACGGCCCAACATGGCGTAGGCGATGCCCATGTTGCCTGATGTGCTGTCCAGCAACGTGACACCCAGACGCAGATCGCCACGTTGCTCGGCCTGACGGATGATGTTCAGCGCCGGGCGATCCTTCACCGATCCGCCCGGGTTGTACCACTCGGCTTTGGCTGCGATCTGCACGCTCGGCGGCAGGTGCGCGGTAATGCGCCGGAAGGCCAATAAGGGGGTGTTGCCCACCAGCGCCTCAAGTGGGCTAGCCAGTTGGTGTGCAGCGGCCTCGGTTTCTGCCGAGGGGCTGCCGACATCAGCATGTGGTTTGGAAAAAACAACCATTCCCTCTTTCCCCTATATGATGGGCAGTTGCGCCGTGCCAGACGCTGCTCTCAGCGCACTTTAACGGCATTTTGACCTATGCGAATTTCGTTAACGCCCCTTCATGGGGCCGAGCCGAGAGGCTCACTCAGGGCAGTGGGGCGATGCAGAGGTAGCAAAAAGGGTGCACCTGCTCGCCACGCTACTGCAGGATACGATCTGCGGCGGCGGAGACGGTGTCACCCTCTGGAGGCGGGGAGTGTTTTGGGTGTGCCTGCGCCTTAGTCGGGGTGACAGCGTCCCCGCCTAAGACATGTGCAAACCGACATAGACATCTTCAGCGCCCTTGTGGCTCAAGATAAACATCATCATCTTTGGAGAAATTATAGCGACGCTGC
>DAOTYL010000010.1:0-9459 GCA_034434955.1 Anaerolineae bacterium
TGTAACGCATCTATGTCACGAACCATCTACCGTGTGGATAGCAATCATCTGGGAGTGCGCCTGAGCGTGCTCCTCGCCTTGGTAGCGGGTTTTGCCGGCGGTGTAGTAGGCACTCCGGCACTGTTACGGCTGGTCGGGCTGCAAGGGCCATTCGTAGCACTGCTCACGGTGGCTGGGGCGCTGGGAGCTGCGTTCGGCGCGTCGTGGTTGGCCGAGGCCGTCTTACCCCATATTTGGCCCAGTGGCCGCCGTCTGGAGGTGGAGGGCGATCGTCTCATCCTGCGCGGCCCACGTGGCGAGCATGTTGAGCTGGACCTCAGCCGCCCGCTGGACGTGTGGTCGTGGTGCTTTGTGATCAGCGATCGCCGCGCCTGGGTATCCCGTGGCTGGTATTGCGTGGCGTTGCGGCTGGCGCAGGATGGTCGGGTCATCCTGCCCTATACGTTCGCCAGCCCTTCTGCGGCGGAGAAACTTCCCGCCTGGGACGCCTTTGAGGAACTGATCTCGGAGAGGGCGTTTGCACGCCCCGGCCAAGAGCATCTGGTGCAATTCTACAATCAGCAGGAACATCTCCGCGCTGCCGAAGGCGAGCGCTGGCGCAACGGTGCAGAGGTTCGGCTGCAAGATTTCGCGGAGCTGGTGCGCCTGCTGGCCTCACGGTTGGACAACTGGCCTGCGTGGGATAGGGCAGTATGAGGCTGCCGCCATCTTGGCGATGACAGCGGTGGTGGCCAGGGGAGCCGTCATCGCCTTTCCCTGTTGGGGAGAAAGTCAGCAAAGTCGTGGTGATTATTGTATGATCGGGTAGTCGCTGTGGATAGGCCGGTCGAGACGAGCAGTTATGTGAGCAGGAGCAATAGCCATGCCCGATGTCAAGATTTTCTGGGACCCGCAGGGGATGTCGGTTGATACGCTGGGCAGCAAGCAGTACCTGCGCACGACCGACGGCGATACGCCTTATGTGTCGTTGGCCATCCGCATGTTGAGCATTGACGCACCGGAGACGCATTACCCCGGCAACACGCGCCCTTCCAGCCATGATCAGAATCTCGCTACGCTGGCTTACTGGATTGAACAGGGGCAGGCGCCCGTCAGTGCCGATCTGGCGGCCTACCTGCATCCCCGGTTGGCTACCGGACAAGCCGGGACGCTTCAGGAACAATTGGGGCGGCAGGCTGCCACCGTCTTCCAGCAGATGATGGACAAGATGCTGGAGCGACCCGATGGCACACGGCGTAGCCTGTTTCTGCGCACGGCCGATCAACCTTTCGATGATTACGGTCGCCTCTTGGCCTATATTGCCCCCTCGTACACCCGTGAGGAGCTGGCCAGGCTTTCCCCCTGGGAACGTGCCACGTTTAACCTGCTGATGGTGCGCGCCGGTTGGGCTGCCACGCTCATCATCTACCCTAGCATTCCCAAATACAGCGATCTGGTCATGCTGCAAGAGGCTGCTAAGGAGGCGTACCTTAAAGGACGCGGCATCTGGGGACAACCGCTGGCGTTGACGGGCTATGAGTTCCGCATGGCGGTCAGGCTCTATGAGGTGACCAAGCGTCTGGTGGCAGGCGAGACGCTCTCGGAGCATGAGCGTATGGCGTGGATCGAACGCTACTGCGTGGACCTGACCACGCAGGAAATCTACTATCCACAGGATTATATCCGCGTAGCACCTTACAATCGGTTGTTCATCTGGCCCAAGGATGTGGCCGAGGCAGTGGGTAGGCTCAATCTGCGCCCGGGTGATTGAGGGAGTGGGACGCTATGCGTATCGCCATCTGCTCCGACATTCACGATAACATCTGGAAGCTGGATAGCGCTTTGCCCGGCATGAACGAGGCTAACGCGCTCATCTTCTGCGGCGACTTCTGTGCGCCATTTACACTTACTCAGTTGGCACGTGGTTTTGAAGGCCCCGTGCACGCCGTCTTCGGCAACAACGATGGCGATCAGCGCTTGTTGCTCCAGATGGCCGAGCAGGCGGGCAATGTGGAACTGCATGGACAGTTTGCCGATCTTACGCTGGGTGGGCTGCGCATCGCCGTCACCCACTATCCGGAAATCGCGCGTGGCCTTGCCCTCAGCAATCTCTACGATGTGGTGTGCTATGGCCACGACCACACTCTCTATGAGGAACGCGTCGGCAGGACGCTGCTGCTCAATCCGGGCGAGATCATGGGGCGTTTTGGGCGCAGCACATACATGTTGCTGGATACCGATAGCCTTGAGGTAACGGTGCACGATGTCGCGTGATCCACAGGCCGCAGGGCTGGTCGGCTCGGCGTTGGGCAAAGGATGTCTGGCCGGGGTGGGTGTTGCGCTGCTCTTTTTCGTGCTCAGCCTGTTGGTATACCTGCTGATTGGCCCTTTTGGCCTACCGCCCAATGTGCGCCTGCTTATCACCTTCGCTAGCGGGCCGATCCTCGGCACGGGTGTAGTGTTGGTCGTCTTCTGGGCTTTTGTCCGTCGCCCACCGCAGGGGGAGTAGCGCCATGAGGCAGCTGCACGGGACGCCGCTCAAACGCTTTCTGCGTGATTATCGGCGGGCGCATCCCATCTCCTGCGATCTAGCGCTGGTGTTGCAGAGCGTGGCCTATCCCCGCAACGTTGGAGCGCTCTTCCGTATCGCTGATGCGGTGAGGGTGAGCAAAATGTTCCTGTGCGGCAATACGCCCCTGCCATCCAGCAGGACGATCTCCGAGGTGGGACGCGCCAAGAGCCGTGTCGTTCGCTGGTATTATGAGAAGCATGCCGAGGATGCGATCCACATGCTGCGCGACGAGGGGTATGCGATCTGTGCCCTGGAGATCACCGATGCTGCCCGCCCCTACTTTGAGACAGAGTACCCTGATAAATTGTGTCTGGTGCTGGGCAATGAGGATCATGGCGTGACGCGCAGTGTGCTCGATCTGTGCGATTTCTCCGTTTTCGTCCCCATGTACGGCAGGGGACGGTCGCTGAATGTACACGTGGCTACCGCAATAGTGCTATACCACATCCTGCACCAACGAGAAACAGCCTAAACTATTGGCCATCTGCCAAGGAGATGGGGAATGGTCAAAGTGGTGACGGTTGAGCAGATGCGCGCCATTGAGAAAGCCACCGATGCCGCCGGCGTGAGCTACAATGACATGATGCAGTATGCCGGACGCGCCGTCGCGGAAGTCGTCAAGCGGGTGCTGGGGAAGGAGAGCGCTGGCAAGCGGGTGGCTGTGCTGGTTGGACCGGGCAACAACGGAGGCGACGGTCTGGTGGCGGCACGCATCCTGCGCGAGGAAACGCAAGCGGAGGTCGGCTGTTATTTGCTCAAGCCCCGCACCGAAGATGACAAGGTCTTTGTGGCAGCGCGGGATGCCGGCGTGTTTATGGCGGTCGCGGCTGACGATCAGCGCTGGCGCGTGCTCAAGAATCTGGTCAGTGCCGCCGATGTGGTTGTTGATGCGCTGCTGGGCACAGGAGCACGCCTGCCCATCGCCGGTGACATGGAAAAGGTGCTCAGGAACGCCGCAACCGCCTTGGAGCGTTCGCCGTTCGGCCCCGCCGAGCCACGAGCGCAGATGGTATGGCCTGCTGTGCCGCAGGCGCCTGCGCCGCGCCGTGCGGTGGTTGTTGCGGTGGACTGCCCTTCGGGGCTGGACTGCGACAGCGGTGCGCTTGATCCGGCAACCATCCCCGCCGATTACACCGTCACCTTTGCTGCGGCCAAGCATGGCCAGCTGATCTTCCCCGGCGCAGCGGCGGTCGGCGAGCTGATTGTGGCGGACATCGGCACGCCACCCGGCCTGCCCGAGCTGGACGCCGTTCGTGTGGAACTGGCTACTGCAGAAGGGGTAGGGGAGATGCTCCCACCACGCCCCCTGGATGCACATAAGGGCACCTTTGGGCGTGTAGTAGTGCTGGCGGGATCGGTCAACTATACCGGCGCGGCGACACTCGCTGCGGAGGCGGCATATCGTGTGGGGGCAGGGCTGGTGACGTTGGCTGTGCCAGAGGCGATTCAGCCGGTGCTGGCGGCCCATCTGCGCGAAGCAACATGGTTGTTGCTGCCGCACGATATGGGCGTGCTGAACGCCGATGCGCTGGAGGTGCTGCGTGAGGAAGTGGGGGAGTACGATGCGCTGCTGCTCGGGCCTGGGTTGGGGCGTGCTGAACCGGTCGCCGAGTTTATGCGCGGCTTCTTTGAGGGGCCTGAGCAGGCGAAAAAGGGAAGTATCGGCTTTGTCGCGCCGGCGCGAGCCGGTGTACAGACAGGTCGCTTTCAGTTGCACGCACCGCTGGTAATAGATGCCGACGGCCTAAACTTATTGGCGGAGATCGAAGGGTGGTGGCGGTTGCTGCCTGACGGCACCATCCTCACCCCGCACCCCGGCGAGATGGCGCGTCTCAGCAACCTTGACCGTGAGGCGATTCAGGCTGACCGCATCGGTGTAGCCTCGCAAAAGGCGGCGGAGTGGGGCTGCGTGGTGGTGTTAAAGGGAGCGTTTACGGTGGTGGCCGAGCCGAGCGGGCGGGTAGTTGTGATCCCCTTCGCTACCGATGCGCTGGCCACTGCGGGCACCGGCGATGTGCTCTCCGGATGCATTGCGGGCTTGCTTGCTCAACACCTCCCACCCTTTGAGGCAGCCGTGGTGGGGGCCTATCTCCACGGGCTGGCAGGCCGCATCGCTGCCGAGAAAGGCAGCTCGCGCAGCGTTGTCGCTGGCGATGTACTCGCTGCCTTGTCCGCTGCTCTTGCACGGATCGATCCGCGTTCGTTTCATCAAGAAGGGTTTGGTGGATAGCAGTAGGCCGCCCAACGGTTTGCGTTATCAGCAGACGAGGTTTGGTAGAGAAGACTTCGACAGTCGATATTAGCAGCGAGCACAGCAGAGCGGCATCAGGTAGAAGTGCGTGTTGGGCGGCGTGGCGTGAAGCCATGGGGAGCTGTCTACTCCACCCCTACGATCTCGAAATAGGGAAAAGTCTCTACTTTGGTAGCCCCCGGACAGCCAATCTCGCCGCTGAATATCCGGATATAGCCCTCAAACACCCTCAGGTTGTCGGGATCATACATACGGATGTTTTCGGACTGCCGCCACCTGACCTCGGCCGTTATGTGAGCCTGTTCCGCGTCAACAAACACGGTCCTGCGATCTTGGCCCACGTATCCCGGGCACAGGGGCACAGTTGCGACGATGAGGCCATAGCCTTGCATGCGCACAAGCTTATCTCGAAACGCGTCCGGATTTCTTTCGACATCGCTGATGGAAACCAGCAGTGCTGCTGGTGTGTCAGTTGGTTTGGGTGTTGATGGCACAGAAGTAGCGGCACACCCCGTGAGGGCAAAAAAGGCAGTGGCTAATGCCATCATCAGGAGGCAGATGGGTGTTCTCTTCATTGCCCTTGCTCCTCTTTGTTCTGCTGCCCATCACGGCTGACCCCATGCTGGAGAGCGTTTCGGGCTGTGTGTTCCGCCCCCAGTCTGCGCATCATCGGTGTGACGCTGGTCACGGGTGTGGGTGCTAGCGTCGGCGCGGATACAAGCGCGCAGGCGGACAACATCAGGTTGACCAGCAAGAACACAAGCAATGTGCGTTTCATCAATTGCCTCTTCCTTTCAGCGGCCAGTTTTGCCTAGGCTGTCCGATTGCGCCTTTTTCAAGGTCTGACGGATCTCGCGCATGGTGATGGGCGAGTCCACGCTGCCCGCGTGCACGTAGGCGCAGGCTTTCTCGCGGCGCAGGGCCTGGAAACTAGTGAGCGGCTCGGCGAGGAACCGTTTTCCGAAAGGAGTTCACGCATCGGCAGCAGGTGTTTGTAACATCACTTTTGGCCTCTCTCTTTGGTTATCATAAGGGGTCACTAGCGACTTTTGCAACGGGGGTTACAGGCGCGGGCCAAACAAGTCAGGATATGCTCCAACCTGCTCCTCTAGGTCGCGGTCGTAGCGGATAACTACCACACGATAGCCACGTGCGCTGAGTTCGCGGCGCAGTGCCTCGTCGGCGCGGCGCTGTTCTGGTTCGTCGTGGACGGCGCCGTCGCAAAAGACACAGATGTTCGGTTTATAGAAAAAGTCAGCTGTGCAGCGCGGTTCTTGGATGGCATGTTGGGCATCATCAGGCAAACGATAGAGACCCTGAGCCAACGTCTCTAGGAAACGGCGCTCCAGCTCAGAGCGGGCATCGGTCAGAGAACGCAGCCAGGCCAGGTGTTCGGCGTAGGAGCGCCCGGCGATACGTGGCAGGATGCGGCTGCGCGTCAAGGCGAGCAGGGTCTCCAAGATGCGGTGGCGGTCTAGGAAGAGGGCCTCCATCTGGTTGTTGTAGCTCATCAGACATTCATAGCAGGCAGCGACGCAAGCAGGATTTTGGTCATGGCCAGCGGCGTCAAAATGGCAGCGTTCCAGCGCCCGCACCGCAACGCGCGCCAGGGCATCACTCTCCTCCGCCAATCGGCGCAGCACGCCGCTGCCACCCTCGGCGGTCTCGTAGAGCAGGATGGCACGGTGCTCGTCCTGGCCGACCATTTCGGCGGCCAGTTCGTTCTCTTCCAACTGAAAGGTCTCCTCCAGTCCGCGTGCCAGAGCATAGAGGAAGGTGGTCTCGAATGTGCGGTCACGGAACAAGGCCAGGTCGGCAGCACGGATAAGCAACAGGTTCTGGGTGTCCTGTACTGCCAGGCGAACCAGTTCCAACCGCTGCGGTCGGCTGGATGGGGTCGGTGAGGCGTTGGAATCCGCCCTCAGCACAACTTGGCCGCTCTCGAAATCCACCAGAAAGCCCGGTGTGCGTGCTGCGCGCGAGCCGTGATTAATGCGTAACAGTGTGGCCGCCGGGGCATAGCGCAGATGGAGAAGCGACTGACCCTCAACGACGACATCGGCATCCTGCACACGGCTCTCCTCGCCCTCAGGGGCAAACTGGTAGAAGGTTTCCAGGTAATAACCGCGGCGGCGTCGTTCTTCTTCCTCAGAGGTAATGCGCTCGCGGCGGCGGGTCTTGACGTTGGGCATCTCCAGCAGGGTGACGATCAGGCTGTTATCGCCGTGAAAGCGGGTGCCGCAGGTGGGGCACAGGTCGAGATCTGGGTCACCAAAGGCGCCGCAGGTATAGCACAAGCGCTTCTGGCTGCGTCGCTCGTCCAACCCGCCGGGTGGGGCCTGAAAAGCAACCACTTCCCACTTGGCACCTTCGTGGTAAATGACGTTGCCCGGAGCGAACTCGCGGACCGCCAGGAAGCGCGGGCGGGAGATGTACTCGCCTTCACCGCGTGGTACCCAGGCGCGCACCGGCAGCGCCGGGAAGTTGTAGCCGGGCAAAAAGCCTTCGCTGGCCAGATAGCGGTAGGGATAAAAGTCGCTCTCTTCACGTTGGGTCTCTATCTGCAACAGCAGGTTGCGCTGACGCAGCGCCTCCTGCTGGAGACGGCTGGCGTGTTGCTGGTCTTCGGCTTTGCGCGCTTTCAGCAACGCCTGTTGCGCTTCCAGCAGTTGACGGGTGGCGGCACGGTAGAGTTCACGCCAGCGGTCAAAGGCGCGGTCGAAGGCTGTGGGCGCCTCGGCGATCACGCGCTCCAGCCAGGCATCGCTGAACCAGGGGGCGGTGCGCAGGTCAGCCTCGTCGGCAGCCAGCGCCTGCTGCATGCGCTCGTGCAGCCGCCGACGGGCCGGTTCGCTCAGGCGGATCTGGGCGGCGGCGTTCTCGCGCAGGGGCAGGGCATCATCGTCGGTGTTGATGACCTGCTCGATGGATTGACCCAGCGGCAGGCGGACCTCTGCCAGCCAGAGGGCGTGCAGATGGGTGCGTAGCAGACTTTCGTTGCTCAGATCGAGTTTCGGCGGGCGGACGCTGCCGGCTACCATCTCTTCCCGATGGCGGAAAAAGTATTGGTCGTGCGCGTTGAGCGCGCCGCAGTAGGTGAACACCAGGCCGGCCTGCCCCTGCCGGCCCGCACGTCCGCTGCGCTGGGCATAGTTAGCCGGCGTGGGCGGGACGTTGCGCAGGTGAACGATGTCCAGGTCAGCGATGTCAATTCCCAGCTCCATGGTCGGGGAGCAGACCAGGTAAGGCAGGCGGCGACCCAGTTCGCTTTCCTTGCGGGCGTCGTTTTCCTCCCAGCGGAAACGGCGCTCACGGCGTTCACGCTCGCCGGCGGCGACCACCTGGGCGGTATGTTCACGAGCTTCCAATTGCGCTAGTTCGGCGGCCGTTTCCTGATAAAAGCGCTGAAAGAAGCGGTTAACCGGCGGCCTGACGGACGGGGCGGCGGTAGAGACGGCACGGCGGGTATAAATAGGGTCGAAGGGCGGCGGATTGCCGTCCCCGCGCTGCCAACGTAGGCAGGCGGTATCCAGTTGAAAACGTTGATGGTCCTCTACCGGCGGCAGGCGCACCAGCATGCCATGATGAACGAGCAGGTCTAGCAGGTTGGCGAGCATGCGCCGGTATTCGTCGGTGGACAGCCCCAGCTCACGGCGCAGGAAGCGGCCGATGGCGCTGCGAGCGCCCAGGCTGAACCCTTCCTGCGGGCGGGCGGATTCGCCCGGCAGGAGGAAGTGGTTGGCCGTGTACAATTCGCTGCCTTCGGGGTCGAGGCCCCAAAACTCGTTCAGAAGTTGTTCGCAATGACGGCGCAGTTGCTCCTGGGCCTGTGCGTCAAGCAAGCGGGCATTGACAGCCAGCTTACGACGGAACTGGTCGAGGATGGCACGCAGCAACACTTGCCGTTCGAAAGGTGTTTTCTTCGCCAGGGCGGGGCAAAATGTCCAGGCGGAGTCGTCCTGCGCCAGTTGTTCCAGCCCACGATAGCCGATACGCAGCAGGCCGAGGTCCTCCAGGTTGGGCTGGACGACGCGCCAACCGCGCCGCAGATCCTCGTACAGACGATATTCGGTCAGATCGGTGAACGCGCGCCACACCTCCTGCGCTGCCGGTGATGCTGGGTCGAGTTCGGGGTTGCGGGCAATGTCGCGGATTGTCAAGCTAGTGTGCGATACGGTCTGCAGGGCGACGCGATCCGGGGTGAGAGTCTCTTCTTCTTGCAACGCCCCTACCAGCGCCGAACGCAATACGGCCAGGTGGATCAGGTCGTTAAAGTGGCCGGCCTGTAGCGAGGCGTCCTGACGGTTGTCGGTGAAGGTGAGCAATTTGTCGCGTGCTGCGCCCGTGCGCGCGGCGTGGCGCAGCAGGGCGGTGGCCAAGATGGTGGTGGCGCTGGAGCGTGCCTCGCTGGACAGGCTGGCCAGTTTGCTGAACTCTTTTTCCCGCGCCGTGTAGAACTCGCCGCAGTTCAGGCAGAGCGAGAAGGGCTGCGGCTGGAACCACATCTTGAGCGCGTCGGCGCGGGGAGTGGCAGAGAACGCCCCGTCGGGTAGCACCCAGACGGGTCGTGGGACGCGGCCGCGATAGGTGGATTTCAGCCGCCCTTTCGCCTCGCGCCATTCTTCGGGGAGCAGGTCTTCATTCCAATCGTTTTCCG
>DAOTYL010000011.1:0-10771 GCA_034434955.1 Anaerolineae bacterium
TGTGCCTATTAGGTTGCTCAACCAGCCAATGGGGGCAAAGAGATGCGGCGGGCCATAAAAAGAGGAGTGCCACCCGGGTGGGTGGCATAACGTTGGGCAATTTGGGGAAAGAGATGCACACAAGGTGCGCTCTCTTTTTGTTTTTGGGCCGGGAGCAAACGCCCAACGTCGTTTATAAAATAGCATAGACCACGTTAAGTTTCAAATTACAATGTAGATAATGTTAGTCTATAATGCTCGTGGGACGGTTTGGGCAGTGCTGTGCGATCGGGCTATACTGTGATGGCAGTTTCTTCCCCATAACACTCTTTGGAGAGAATCCCATGCGCCATCTGGAAATACAAACCCCCACCGCCGATGGGTTGATGCTCTACGCACAGGTCTGGTTGCCCGACGACAAGCCAGAGGCCATGCTGGCCTTCTCGCACGGGCAGGCCGAGCACAGCGGGCGCTACGCACATCTCGGCGCGGCGCTGGCCGAAGCCGGATACGGCCTTTACATGGCCGACCTGCGCGGGCATGGCAAAAGCCCCGGCCAGCGTGGACACATCATGAGTTGGGATGACTATCGGCGTGACTTTGCGGCGATCCGCGAGGGAGCATGCGGCGTTGCGCCCAACGCCAAACAGTTCATGGGCGGGCACTCTCTGGGCGGCCTGATCGCGCTGGATGCAGCGCTCGGCAACCCGCCGGATTGCGCCGGTGTGATCGCCAGCGCGCCGGCCCTGCGCTTGGCCTTTGTGCCACCTGTTTGGAAGGTGGCGCTGGGGCGCATGTTGGCAAACCTTGTGCCGGGCCTCACTATGTCTAACGAGCTGGATGCCAGCGGTCTCTCCCATGATGTGACCGTGGTGCAGGCCTATATGAACGATCCGCTCGTGCACGGCAAAGTCACGGCACGTTTCTTCACCGAGTTTACAAAGGCGCAGGCACACACACTTCAGCACGCCGAAGATGTGCGCCTCCCCTTGCTTATCCTGCACGGCAGCGCCGATCCCCTTATCGATCCGGCGGGCAGCCGCGAGTTCTACGAGCGGGCCGCCTCCGCCGATAAGACGCTCAAGGTCTACGAAGGTCTGTATCATGAGGCCTTCAATGAGCCGCAAAAGGAGCAGGTCATCGCCGACCTCATCGGCTGGCTGGACGCCCATCTCTAGCCGCGACGCTCATACCTCTCGATCAAGGAGCAGATGGCGGTGCCGGATTTCCACCGAGAGAAAGAGGCTGCCCGCGAGGCTGCCCGTCTGGCCGGTCAGCTCTGCCTTGCCGTGCGCAGCGAAATGCTGGGGCACCCGGCCCGTATGGAAAAAGCCGGGCGCGAACCGGTCACCATTGCCGACTTCGGGGCGCAGGCCGTCATCCTGCACTATCTTGCGGAGCATTTCCCCACCGACGCGGTGCTAGCTGAGGAACGCGCTGCTGATTTCGAGCGACTGGCTGACGCCGCGCAACATGAGCGTATCGTGCGCCACGTCGGCGCGGCACTAGGGCGCACGGTGACGGCAGGGGAGATCGCCCGCTGGCTGGACTATGGCCGCGAGCGTGTCGGCAGCCGTGTGTGGGCAGTAGACCCTATCGACGGCACCGAGGGCTTCCTGCGCGGCGACCAGTTTGCCATCGCCATAGCCCTGCTGGTGGGTGGTGCGCCGGTGGTTGGCGCTTTGGCTTGCCCACTCCTGCCCTTTGGGGCAGGTGGCGCAACCAACGCCCGCGGCGTGATCGCTCTCGCCGTGCGCGGGTTTGGGGCGACGCTGGAGCCGTTGGTTGGCGGCCCTCGGCGTCCCTTACGCGTCTCCGACCGTGCCGAAGCCTCTGCTGCACGCATTGTAGAAAGCGTGGAAGTCGCCCACACCGATCACGATTTCTCGGCACGGGTCTTGGCAGCGGCGGGTGTGGGGGGTCAGCCTGTGCGTATGGATAGTCAGGCCAAGTATGTTGCTGTGGCCGACGGACGCGCTGAAATCTATATCCGCCACTCTCCCGGCAGTGATTACCACGAGAAGATATGGGATCACGCCGCTGGTGTGCTGATCGTGCAACAGGCAGGCGGGCGCGTCAGCGACTTGGACGGCAGGCCGCTTGATTTTAGCCGTGGAGCGCGGTTGAGCAGTAATCGCGGTGTGCTGGCCACCAATGGTTTCCTGCATGAGGCTTTGTTAGAAGCCGTTCGCCGCTGTGGCTGACAACACACTTGCGAGGAGTTCCCACCGTGACAATGGACTTGCGACGCGACAAGGTTGTGGTTGTGGATGTGGAAGCAACCTGCTGGCGCGGGCGTGCGCCAGCAGGCCAGCAGAGTGAGATCATCGAGATCGGCATCTGCCTGCTGGACATGGAGACCTATCAGCCTTCTACGGGGCACAGCATTCTCGTGCGTCCGGAGCATTCTCTAATCAGCCCTTTCTGCACCCGACTTACCGGACTAACGCAGGAGCAGCTTCTGGCTGAGGGCATTTCGTTTGCGGAGGCGTTGGAGCGCATGCGCCGCGACTACCTCACCGATCAGCGCGTGTGGGCCAGCTGGGGAGATTATGATCGCCACATGTTTGAGCGCCAGTGTGCCCAGCGCGGCCTCCCTTATCCCTTTAGTGAGCAGCATGTCAACGTCAAAGTCCTCTTTAGGACCCTCAACCGCCTACGGCGCGGCATCGGGGTGGAGCAGGCGCTGGAGCACATCGATCAGACGTTTGAGGGGCGGCCCCATCGTGGGCGCGATGACGCTTACAACATCGCCCGCCTGCTGGCGCACCTGTTGGCGCAGCACGGGCCAGATGTCCTACGTTTGGCATGGGAGAAGCGAATATCCTGACCATGTACCCTATGGGAGGTAAATACCATGCGGCTAAAAGACAGAGTGGCCATCATCACCGGCGCAGGGCAGGGCATTGGTCGGGCAGCGGCACTACGCTTTGCCGAGGAGGGCGCCAAGGTTGCCGTTGCCGATATTGTCGAGCGGGCCGCGCAGGCTGTCGCCGAAGAGATCCGTGCGCAGGGTGGCGAAGCGTTGGATATCACCGTCGACGTCGCCGATCGGGCCTCGGTCAATGCGATGGTTGAGCAGGTGTTGGCTCGCTGGGGTCACATCGATATTCTGGTCAACAATGCGGGCATCTTACGCGATGCGACTCTGCTCAAACTCACTGAAGAGAACTTTGACGCCGTGATCGCCGTCAACCTCAAAGGGGTATTCAACTGCACGCAGGCTGTCGCGCCACACATGGTGGAGCGTGGTTACGGGCGCATTATCAACACCTCATCGGTGGTGGCGCTTTACGGCAACTTTGGACAAACCAACTATGTAGCTGCCAAGGCGGGCCTGATCGGCATGACCAAAGTCTGGGCGCGGGAGCTAGGCCGCAAGGGGATCACCGTTAACGCTGTAGCGCCGGGCTTTATTGCTACCGAGATGGTCAAGTCCATCCCGGAGCACATCGCCAAGGCCATGATCGAGAAAGTCCCGCTCCAACGCATGGGCGAGCCGATCGAAGTGGCCAATGCCTACCTATGGCTGGCTTCCGATGAGGCGAGCTACGTCAACGGCGCAGTGATCAGCGTGGATGGCGGCGTGACAACCTGATCTGCTGTTGAAGGGGCGCTCTGCGGAGCGCCCCTCCGCCTACACCAACCCCTTGGCCCGCGCAAAGAGCACGCCGGCTTGTAGTGCCCCGTCTATGTGCAGGCCAGCCAGCACCTCGGCGTATACTTCGTCAAACGGGCGCAGGTGGACGGTTAGCTCCTCGCCGGCGTCAAGATGCTGGACGCCGGGGGTCAGATCGGTGGCAAAGAAGAGGTGCTGGGTCACCTTTAGCGAGCCGGGGAAGGGGTTGAGGGTAGCCAGTGGGACGAGGCGTCCGGCGCGAAAGCCCGTTTCCTCCTCTAGCTCGCGCCGTGCCCCTTGCAGCGGATCTTCGCCCGGCATGGTGCGCCCGGCAGGCAGGTCGTCGATCACGCGCCCGATGGGGTGGCGATACTGCCGCGTCAACACGATCTGCCGCTCGGTGGTGATCGCCACCGTCGCCACCGAATCCACCGGACTTTCCAGATAATAGTAAGGCTGCGAGATGCCGTCGCGAGTCAGCGTATCTACGATGAGCCGCACCCAGGGATGCTCAAAGAGGACTTTGTGTTCGACTATCTCCCAATCCCCCATTCGCTGCTTGCCTCCTCCCTTATTTATGATGCACAGGCTTATAGTTTTCCCCGCCGTTGCCTGATGATGTAGTCCATCGGGTCCTCGTTGGGCTTGATCAGCACCTTGCGGGTGCGTCCGCCAGCTTCCTCCGGCCCCACTACGCCCAAGCGGTAGAGGGCATCAATAATGCGCCCGGCGCGCGGATAGCCGACGTTCAGCTTGCGCTGGATCAACGAGGCTGAAGCCTCCCCCTCCTGCTGGACAAGGCGGATGGCTTCCTCCAGCATCTCGTCGGTTTCCTCAATGATCACCTGCCGCGTCAACATACGCTCCCAGGGTGCCTCGGCCTCGTCATCCACCGGCCAGTGTGTGCGCCAGAACTCCACAATGCGTTCCATCTCGCGGTCGCTGACGAAGCAGCCCTGAATGCGCACCGGCGCTGCTGCCTCAGGGGCCTGATAGAGCATATCGCCCCGTCCGATGAGGTCTTCTGCTCCGACCGCATCCAAGATCACCCGCGAGTCCACACCAGAAGCCACCGCAAAGCCGATGCGCGCGGGAAAATTGGCCTTGATGAGACCGGTGACCACATCAGTGCTGGGGCGCTGAGTAGCCACCACCAGATGGATGCCGGTCGCACGGGCCATCTGCGCCAGCCGCGTGATGAGGTGCTCGGTCTCATCGGGGAACTCGGTCATCAGCTCCGCCAGTTCGTCGATCAGCACCACAATGCGCGGGAAGCGCTGTTTGGGGTGGCGGCCCCGATTGTAAACGTCTATGTTGCGTGCTAGCACGGCCTCCATGAGGCGGTAACGACGGTCCATTTCACGTGTCAGCCAACGCAGCACGCCGATAATGCGGTCCAGCTGCACCTCCACGCGCCCCAGCAGGTGCGGCAATCCGTTGAAGCGCACCAGCTCCACCATCTTAGGGTCTATCAGGATGAGCTTGAGCTGATCGGGACGGTTGTTGGTCACCAAGCAGGTGGCGATGGAGCGCAAGCACACCGACTTGCCCGATCCGGTCGTGCCACCGATAAGCAAATGCGGCATCTTGGCCAGATCGGCAGCGTAGGGTGTGCCGTCTACCTCACGCCCCAGTGCGATGGCCAGTGGGGATTTGATCTTGTAAAACTGCTCGGACTCCATCACGGGGCGCAGGGAAACAATGCCGGGGCGCACATTGGGCACCTCAATGCCGATGTAGTTGGTGCCCGGCACAGGAGCCTGAATGCGCACGCTGGGGGCAGCGAGCGCCAGTGCCAAGTCCTTGGCCAGCGCTGAGATGCGCGTCACACGCACGCGCTGGACGACCTTCTGGCCGTCCTCGCGGGTGACTTCGGCAAAGGGCTGTACAGCGTACTGCGTCACCGTCGGTCCCGCTTTGACGCCCACCACACGCACGGTCATATCAAAATCAGCAATCGTCTCCTCGATGATCTTGGCGCTGATGTTGATCTCCTCGTCGCTGGGGCGCTCAAACTTGAGGTCTTCCAGCAGCTCCAGCGGGGGGAGCTTACCACTGCGCTTGCGCGTGCGCTTCCTATCCACCACCTCCGTGAGTCGGAAGCGGTACTCAATCTCCTCCAGCCGATCCTCGTGCTTGGCTTTCAGTCGCTCAATGCGCGTCAACGGACGCCCATCAGGACGCCGAAGGGGCGCAATCTGAGAGGTGGAGAGCAGCCCTGTGCTGCGGGGGACAACGGCGCCTGTGCCGCGCTCGCCAGTGACGATGGAAGGACGGCCTGGGATAGGCGGTAGCGTGATATACGGCCCTTCATCGGAATCTTCGGCGACTCTGTGCGCCCCCTGTGGAACGGTGGGGACCTGTTCGGGGAGATGTGGAGGCTTTCCTACCCCCAGGCGCTCAAGCCGATCTTGAATCCACGCTAGACCACCCAGCACTTGTGAACGCCGCAATCCCAGGGTCAGCGCGGCGCTGATGACCAGCAAGGCGACCAGCACGACGCCGGTAACCACGTCCCCAAGGAGCATATAGATCAGGTCTTGGATCGCCCAACCGACTAATCCGCCGCCTCGGCCCTCCATGGCCTGCGCATAGGCTTCGATGCGCCCCGCTTCTCCGCCCACGCCGGCGCGGATCGAGGCGTGGATCACTGCCAGCAGCAGTACAAAGGTGATTTCACCGGCTGCCAACCGCAACCAGTCCAGGCGCGTTGGGAGGCCGACCTTGGGCGCAAGCAGCAGCGCCCCTGCCCCTACAATCGCGGCAGTAATGATGTATGCTCCCGCGCCGAACAGCCAGCGCAGCGTCCCCGACCACGCCAACCCAACTGCGCCGCTCTGTGGGCTGAGCAGCGTCAAGAAGGTCAGTAGCCCCACCCCAATGAGCAGGAAGGCGATCAGCTCATCCGCATAGGGCGGTAGGCTTTTGTGGATGCGGCTCAATGGGGCCGGTTGTGGCGGCTCTTCCTCCGATGGGCGCATGGGCGCCCGTGACCTGATCCGCACACCGGAGACAGCAGGCAACGAGCGTTCGGAGCCGTTGGGTTGGCGGTTGCGCGCGACGTCTTTTTTCCCACCGGCCTTTGTGGCAGGCGTGCCTCGCCCCGCTGCGCCGGTCTTTGCGGGCGCAGATGCTTTAGCCGCACCGCGGGAAGGCCGGGCTACGGATGGCGGGGGCGATGCACCACTGGCCGTAGGAGAGGAGGGAGCAGGCGGTGTCACCCCGGCTGCTGAAGGGCGGCCTGTGGCCCCATCTGTAGGGGGATGAGGAACGTCAGGGGGAGATGCACTCTCGTTGCCTGACGGCGTGAAGGGCTGATCGCTCATGGGAATGAGGTCCGTGGGATACCAATAAAACGCGCTGTGGACAAGGATAGCACAGATGTTCCGACTATGAGAAAGAGACCACACCCTGCCTAGGCCGTCGATAGGGGGCGGCCTGCCTTATGGCGATCGCCTGAGAAGCCGGCACGCCGCGCAGCACGTTCAGGACTGTTCCGAGTTGCCGCCGTTACGATTTAGGCGCAAGCTCAACCCCAGTCGTCGGGCAGGGCCGTTGATGTTTAAGATGCGCGCACGGATGCGGTCGCCCTCAGAGACAACATTGCGCGGGTGGAGGAATTGCCCCTCCGCCAGTTCCGAGATGTGGACCAACCCCTCCAGCCCTTCCTCAATGCAGGCAAATGCGCCGAAATCCACTACGTTGGTGATGACGCCCTCAACGATCTGCCCTACTTTGTAGCGTTGCTCAACCGTCTCCCAAGGATCGGGTTGCAGGCGCTTGAGGCTCAGCGCGATGCGCCCTTCCTGGGGATCAACGGACATGATGTACACCTCAACCTGCTGGCCGCTGCGCAGCACATCGCGGGGATGTCCTACCCGCCCCCACGAGAGCTCTGAGATGTGAATCAGCCCTTCCACGCCACCCAGGTCTACAAAAGCGCCGAAGTCGCATAGGTTGGTGACGACGCCTTTGCACACCGTGCCGCTCTGCAAAGTGTGCAGCACGCGCTCGCGCTGGCCGGGTTGCGCCTGAGCGGCCCGCTCGGAAAAGATCAGGCGGTCAAGGGCTTGGTTGAGCTCGATAATGCGTAGGCGGAGCACACGGCCCACGTAGCGGGAGAGCAAGCTGCGGCGCGTAAACTCATCCACATCTACCGGAAAGTTGATCAGCTGGCTGGCGGGGACAAAACCGCGCAGGCTGTTCCATGAGACCAGCAATCCGCCGCGGTTGTACCCCGTCACGGCGAGCTCGACAGTCTGATCGTCCTCATAGGTGCGACGGGCAAGTTCCCAGTCGCGCTCGGTAGCTGCGCCGTTGCTCTGGCGGTAAGGCAGTTCTTCCGCGCGCTTGCTTGTGACGTTCTCTGCGCTGTTAAAGTTCGGGTGTGGCGTGGGGCCTCTCATGCGCTCCCCCTCCTGAAGGAGCGCTGACCAATATCCTTCATCCAGGTCAAGCGGAGGCATTGCGGTAGTCATTTCGTCATGGGGAGTTGGTTCTGCTGACATCGCTCGATACCTCGTCAGGAATCTACAAAAGACCCTTAAAAGCAAGCCTCATTATATTCCACAGCCGAGCTGATTGGGAATGGGGCCTGTAAGGGGAACAAAGGCCCTTCTACTACGCCCGACTGCGGGAAAGCGCTTCCACACGTAGCGAGCCAGATTCTGCCGGTCGAGCGTCACAAAGCTACATGAGCCGCCTCCAGAAGAGGCTGGCCGCATGTATTCTAGAATGCCAGAAGTGCTCCAAATTGTCAAACTTCCCGCCGGAAGGTGTATATGATCGCACAACAATTGGTGGATGGAGGCATCTCCCTAAAGGTAGCGGCTTGCGCAACCGGCCAACCCGTTCTATGCTTCCCCTATGTGGGGTGCAGTGGATTTGATCGTGCCGCCGCTTAGGTGTAACATTTTGCCGTCACCTGTTGATGGCCATTGCCGTCAGGTGCCCTTCACCCATTGGTGGCATTAGGCTGACTTCCCTACAGCCGAGAACGTGTGCCATGAGCCTATACACCGGGGGAACAGATGTCAGAGGACAAGGCCAAAGAACAAGCAACCGAGCCGCAGGAAACAGCCAAGGGAACAGAGGTCAAAGCCGCGGAGACGCGTAAGGACGAACCAAAGCAGCCCGCGCCCGCACCGACTCAACCGCCTACTCCGACCCCTGCACCAGCCAAACCATCCGCGCCCACGCCGACCCAGCCGGCCGTACCCGCGCCGACGCCACCTCAACCAGCCGCGCCCGCACCGACGCCACCTCAACCAGCCGCACCTGCACCGACCCAGCCGGCCGCACCCACACCAACGCCGCCTCAGCCGGCCGCACCCGCGCCGACACCTCCTCAACCGGCACAGCCTCCCGCAGCGCCCGCACCCCCAGCAGCTGCTGCAGCACCTCCGTCGGAAGCAAAGGTGGCCGAGAAGCCCGAACCTGCCCGAGCCGAGGTGCGCAAAACCGATAAGGAAATAGCCGATGCGGAGGGCAAGAAGTATTACTATCCCAACAAGTGGGCACGCATTATCCTCACCTCGGCAGAGGAGGTAATGGGGCCACAGGGTGTTATGGCCATGCTCAACATGGCCAAAATCCCCCAATACATCGGCAACTATCCGCCCGATAACATGAAGAAGGAGTTCTCCTTTGAGGGTGTAGGGCAACTTCAGCAGGCTATTTGGGATATGTACGGCAGTCGAGGGGCGCGTGTGTTTGCCGTCCGCGCCGGTGAGCAGGCCTTCCGCGAGGGACTTTCGCAGTTCAAGAGCGTGGCTGCTGCCGCACAGGTGGCCATGCGGGTAGGATCGCTGGAGGCTAAGGTGAGGCTAGGGCTGGAGTTCTTTTCCAAGTTCTTCAACACCGTCAGCGATCAGGTCGTGCGCATTGACGAGGACGAGAAACATTGGATGTGGATCATCACGCGCTGCCCGGTGTGTTGGGGCCGCCGCACTGATGAACCTTGCTGTCATCTGGCTATCGGTGTGCTTCAGGCCGCCCTCAACTGGGTCGCGCCGGATAAGAAGTTCCGTCTGCTGGAAACCGAATGCAAGGCTAGAGGCGATGAAAACTGCGTGATCAAGATCGAGAAGGTGCCTGTAGAATAACCGGATAACCCCACGCTGCACAATCAGGAGTTAGACGGTGGTGACCAAATCCCGAACCGAACAGATCATCGAGCGACTACGCGATTTGCAAATCAGTTCTCCGGCCATTGAGGCAGCAGCCGTGGTGAGCGTGGACGGCCTAAGTATGGCCTCCTCAATGCCCGCCGATGCGGAGGAGGATCGTGTGGCTGCGATGTCGGCAGCGATGCTCGCGCTGGGCGGGCGCATTGCGGGGGAGTTGGGACGCGGCACGCTGGAGCAGGTGTACATCAAAGGCGAAAACGGTTTTGTGATCTTGATGGCTGTGGGCGAGGAAGCCGTGCTGACGGTTCTGGCACGCAAGGATGCTAAACTCGGCCTGGTCTTCCTGGATATGAGCCGCGCCGCGGAAGACCTGCTCAAACTTATCTGATCCACCTCGCTGCAAACCGAACATCACCCCCCGATCACACGCGGCTGATGGCCATTCCCGCTGGTGGATACTGCCACAGCCGCCTTTCTGCTTTGGCAGCCAGAGGCGCAGGAGTAGCGATTTGGCCGAACGGTTTCCCACCGTGCTGATCGTAGAAGATGACCCGGATTTGGCCGAGATGCTTCAGGCCTACCTGAGCATGGACGGCTATGCTGTGCTCACCGTGTCGCAGGGCGAGCAGGCGCTGGCGCTCGCTTACGACGACCCGCCTGCCCTGATCGTGCTGGACATCTGGCTGCCGGGCATGGATGGCTTCGAGGTCTGCGCTCGCCTCCAAGAGAGCCACCGCACCCGCCATATCCCCATCATCTTCCTCACCGAACGCAGGGAACGTATGGACCGCTTGCGCGGCCTCGATATGGGTGGCTTCGATTACATCACCAAGCCATTTGATCTTTATGAGTTACGCCTGCGCATGCGCAACACGATCCGCCGCGCCAGCCTTTCCGGTGCGCTGAACGCCATCACCGGCCTGCCGCAGGGCGAGCTGACCATGCAAGCCCTTGAGCAAGCGCTACACGGCGGCGCCGACTGGGGGATGTTGATTGTGACGCTGAAAGGGGTGCGCGCCTTCAGCGAGCAGTATGGCTTTGTCGC
>DAOTYL010000012.1:0-15815 GCA_034434955.1 Anaerolineae bacterium
GCGTGCGTCCCGGCTGCTCACCCTGCTTTATACAATACGCTCTGACTTCCCCGACCAAAAGTGACAAACAACATCCTTCCCCTGCCGTTTAGCCTCATCTGCCGTTGACATTCTTCCAGAGCCAAGGGTGACATTCTGCACCTGCTTTTTGCCAGAACATATGTTCTAATTGCCTTCCAACGAAACTCGCACCCTGCGTGAATTGACACCCGTCTATCGCTGTGTTAGGCTGGCAGGAAATCGCACCTATGGCTTGCTGGCAGTCCGCTTTGGTCCTTTGTCTCCCTTGCAGAGCGGCGCGGAGCAAGGCCGGAGGGCAGGGGTTAAGGCGCGGCCTGCGGTTCTTCGGGAGGATAGAGCAGAGTCAGCAGGCGCCGCCAGGTTTGCTGACCTGTCACGGCATCGGCCCGTAGGCGGGCTGACCAGTACAGCATATCCCCCAGCAGCCCGGCCACAAAGGCAGCGAACAGTGGCGCATCCACGCGCACATCTACTTCACGGCGTGCCCCTTCGCTGCCCTCGCGGGCCAGTTCGGCAAAGCGCAGATCGGTGGGTGTCACGGCTGCCTTGAAGAGGAACATCGCCTCCGCGTCGCTGGCCACGAAGGCCTGATCGGGCGGTTCCTGAAAGCCCACCAGCTCCCACACCAGCCCGATGCGTGGCGCGGCATAGGAGGCAAGCGCTGCGCTGAGCTGCGGCAAGGGCAGCACCCAATCCGGCCCGCCGAAGCGCTCGAATGCGCCGTAATCTTGCAGGGTCATGCCTGCGCGGATGCACAGCGCAAAGAGGACTTCAGCGTAGGGCACCACACGGTGGGGATCGTTGAGAGGATACTCGTCGAACACGGGCCGCCAAGCCTCGGCCACAAATTGCATGGCGTTGGTGATGCGCAATGCAGCCTGCTCACCGTCCTCCCGTGCGATGTGCGCCAGCAGCTGCCCAGCCAGATCAGGGTTGATACGCGTCGGGCTGGGGACGCTGACCAGATTGGCGCCCAACGCCAGCAGGACGCGCTGGACGGCGGCTTTGTCCATCCCACCGATGATGGCTATCAGGCTAAGGATGTTGGCCAGCGCTTCGATGCGCTCTTCCTGCGAAGTAGGCTGATTGGCCATACAACCATCCACATGATGAAGGGGTGACTTGCCGCTATTGTACGGGATTGGGCAGGCAGGCGCAAAGATGGTTGGGGGAAAGCGGAGACAGCGGAACATGGAGCAGGATACAGCAAGGCGCGGCAGGCGTTACCTGCCGGTCATTTGCAGCAGGTGTGGGCACGAGGAAGTAGTGGCCTATCGTGGCGCCGACCGCGTGTTGATCTACTGCGAGCGCTGCGGGGCGCGCATCTTTGCCTACTACACCGCCGCCCAACGCGAGCAGGGCCGCGAGCCGTCGCCGGAGGACGATGCGCAGATCATCCGTCAGGTGGAGCAGGAACTGCTGAGGAGCGTCAGCCTTGCGGCGGCGGCGCTGTATGTGTATCTGCGGCGCTACATGCGGCGGCGTGGGTACGCCCCCACCCTGCGCGAGATGCAAGCGCAGTTCGGGTGGCGCAGCCCTAATGCGGTCACCCACTATCTCAAGCAGCTGGAGGAAGCCGGCTTGATTGAGCGCGACTATGGCGAGCCGCGCGGCATTCGCCTTCCTCATGTAGCATAGGCAATCCCCGTCTGTCCTGCAGCGATAGAGGGGCCAGGGTCACAACTCTCGCAGTGCTTCCACCATTGCGCCGACCGCTGCGTTGAACAGTGCCTCAAGCGTTTCCTCAGCGGCACGGTACGGCCCACCAAACGACCCATCACCCAATATCTCGCGCACCTGTGCAGCGGGGACCGTGTGCGGGAACGTCAAGGCGGCGGTGCTTGGCAGCTCTTTGATGCCCTCCGGCAGCGGCCCCACGACGTTCATCGGCAGCGCCTCTGACCAATTGGCGTGGTGCTGAGCCAGTCCGGCGGCCTGCGCCACCGCGCTGACCTTCTCATGTCGCCACCACTCAAAGAGGGCAAAACGGGCCTCGCGGTGAGCATCCGCCAGTTCGCTCAGCAGGGCCAACAGGAGGCCGGTGTTGCCACCGTGTCCGTTACTGAGCAGCACGCGGCGGAATCCTTGCGCCAGTAGCTGCTCGATCACCTCACGCACCAGCGTGATGAAGGTCTCCGCACGCAGGCTGATGGTGCCCGGATAGGCCGTGAAATAGGGCGAGACGCCAAAGGGCAGCGGCGGGGCGATCAGCGTCGGTTCGATCTGCGCAGCGGCGCGGGCGATTGCCAGCGGCGCACGGATGTCCGAAAGCAGACTGAGGTAAGCGTGCTGTTCGCACGCGCCGGTGATCACTACCACACGGTCGCCATGATGGTGGAGGTAGTGCTCCACGTCCATCCAACAGAGGTCTTCAAACTGCATGTCTTCCACCTCGTGAGCAGAGCAGTGGCAAGTCGCGCGTTGCGGAATCACAGCGAAATAGGCCGAGGGGGTATTGCCAAAGCCGAAAAATCGTAATAAGATAGTAGTTGAAAAAGGAACAAATGGCGAACGCACTGCCGTTCGCCTGACGAATCCTCACGTGCTGAAAGGACCCCACCCTCCCCCGGGGTCTTTTCAGTCGAGCGATCTTGGTGAAACGAAAAAGGCAGCCTTCACAAGAAGGCTGCCTTTCTCTGACCTTTCAGCCGTTTACCACACTACGACTTCGACACCCGAAGCGCCCAGTTCCCAGCGCACGATGTACGGTTTGCCGTCGGCATAGTAGGTGTTGAGCTGCAGCTCGCCCGTCGTCAGCCGATAGACCGTGATAGGCTGTCCGCTGAAGGGATTGGAGACCGTGTCCAGCACGATGGGGGCCGTAGTGGGCACGCCCGCTGCCTCGATCTCCTCATCGCTCAAGTGCAGCACCAGATCGCCCTCGGACGTAGCAGGATCGATGGCGTAGATGTCATACGAACCGGGGTAGATGGCTACCGGTGCGCCGCAGTGCGGGTTGAGACGTCCATCGCCGATGTTGCAAGGCACCCCTTCGGCGGCTTCCTCCACCCAGAAGGTGCGCTCAACAATAGTGTGGATGAGCCCACCCTCCTCCCCATCTTCGAGAGGCTCTACAGACGCTGTGGAGAGGGTAGAAGGCCAGTTCCACACGTTGATGGTGTAGGTCCCCGCCTCGGGTGCGGTGAAGGCTGCACGGGCGCTGTAGTAGTACAGGCTGTCTACTCCGGACAGCGGTGCGGCGAAAACATCAATCCCATCGCCGAAGTAGGCGCAGGGGTAGAGTGTATAGTTGTCGCCCTTCGAAGCGACGAGGGCGCCGCTGGGCGACCAAACCTCTATCCAGGGGAATATCCACTCCTCTAGGCAAATGGCCCGCACAACAACGCTATCGCCCTCTGTCAGGTCAACATTGTACGAGACATAGTCAAAATAGGGTACAAATGCCACATCATCTACCGGCGTTTCCTGAGCGTACCCTGCCAGGGCAGTACCCACGAAAGCCAGCGTCACTCCGAGCACCAACGCTGTGATCAGCAACAGGCGCCCCTTCCGACTACCTATACCTAGAAACTTTGAGTTCAACTTAAATTTCCCCTCTCTTTGTGGTATAGAACGTTTACCTTGAGGGCTTCGCGTTCCCCCCCCAACGGATAGAAGTTATTATAGTAACAAAAACATAACAAGCAAGTCAATTTGCGGACCTCCTCCTGCGGTAGCGATCGGCTCATCTTTGTTGGGCACGGCGGACGGGCTTCCTCCTTCGGCGGGTTGCTGGCAGGCGGCCAGTAACAACACGCAGGCCAGCGTGACAAGACGCTTCACGCTTAGGTCCCCCTCACGACCCCACTCCGTCTCGCCTTGCTCGCCATCTCCCTCCATTTATGGGCAGGAGAGATGAAAGAGTGAGGTTGATAGCCTCTCAGAGGCAATGGTTGGCGATGTAATCCAGCACGTCGATCTTGGTCAGGATGCCCAGTACTCCCCTCCCTTCTTCGGCAGGTGGCGGTATGACCAGCACCACATCCGCTCCCGCGCTGAGCAGGTTCATCACCACATCTAGCGGCTCATCAATAGCGGCAGTTGCCACCTCTGGCTGGATGATGTCGGCGATGGTCTCCTCCGGCGTGTGGGTGTGGCCAGCCATCAGCACGTGGTTGAGCAAGTCTACTTCGCGCACCAACCCCAGCACACGTCCGCCCTCAATCACGGGGGCTTGTGAAATGCCGTGCTCCTTCATCAGCGCGATCACATCGGTCATGCGGTCGGTGGGGCGCAGGCTAATCACACCCTGCTGCGGCTTGGCGTGCAGCACATCGCCGACGGTGGCGTCGCACCACGCCTCTAGGAAACCGTTTTCGCGCATCCAGTCGTCGTTGAAGATTTTGCTCAAGTAGCGGGCGCCGGTGTCAGGCAGCAGCACTACTACCACCTTATCCGGCCCGATCTGCTTCTGGCGGATGTACTTCAGCGCCGCTGCCACTGCCGATCCGGAGGAGCCGCCCACGAACAACCCCTCCTCGCGCACCAGGCGGCGTGCCATGAGGAACGACTCGCGGTCGTCTACCTGCACTACGTCATCCACCACCGAGAAATCCAGCGTGGAGGGGATGAAGTCTTCGCCGAAACCCTCCACGCGGTAGGTGGAAGCCTGTGTGATCTCGCCGGTGTAGAAGTAGTGGCACAGGATCGAGCCGACGGCGTCCACGCCGACGACCTTCACCTCAGGTTTGCGCTCTTTGAGGTAGCGCCCCACGCCGCTGATCGTGCCACCGGTGCCCATTGTGGCGACAAAGACATCCACGCGGCCCTCGGTCTGCTCCCAGATTTCGGGGCCGGTGGTGAGGTAGTGCACCTGCGGGTTGACCGGATTATGGTACTGGTTGGCAAGGATGGCGTTGGGCGTCTCCTCCACAATGCGGCGTGCCACGCTGTAGTAGCTGCGCGGGTCGTCCGGCTCCACGGCGGTGGGGGTGATGATCACCCGTGCGCCAAAAGCACGCAGCAGGCGGATCTTCTCCTCGGACATCTTGTCAGGCATGACGAAGACCGTCTTGTAGCCCTTGATCGCCGCCGCGATAGCCAGCCCCACGCCGGTATTGCCGGAGGTGGCCTCAACGATCGTCCCGCCCGGCTTGAGCTTCCCCGACCGCTCGGCATCCTCAATGATGGCCAGGCCAATGCGGTCCTTCACCGAACCGCCCGGGTTGAAAAACTCCACCTTGGCCAGCACTTCCGGCGCTACGCCGCGCGTCACGCTGTGCAGGCGCACTAGCGGCGTGTTGCCCAGCGCCTCGAGGATGTTGTGCAGCACGCGTGGGCGCATCATGATGGCGGGCAAAGTGTCCGCGCTCATCTTTCCCCTCACTTTGACTTTGCTTGACTCAACGGTCATTGGTGAGAGTTTGCATCAGATATGTCCTTTTTTCAAGGGCCTTTGTTGGTGATGTCAGGCGGACGCTGGAAGCGGAGTTGAGTTCATCATTGCGCTGCATTCCGTGATACAATGGGGCGCAAAGTCAAAGCCAAATTGGTCACCAGCTACCTGCATGGGAGGCGTGATCGTGCGACGCTATCGCTTCATCCAAGCCGATGTGTTCACCGACGTTGCCTTTGGCGGCAATCCGGTTGCTGTTTTCCCCGACGCTGAAGGGTTGAGCGACAGCGAAATGCAGCAGATCGCCCGCGAGATGAACCTTTCCGAAACGGCTTTCGTGCTGCCGCCCACCGATCCCCGCGCCAATGTGCGCGTGCGCTTCTTTACGCCCAGCGCCGAGCTGCCCTTTGCGGGCCATCCGACAATCGGCACGCACGTGGTGTTGGCTCATTTGGGGCGCTACACCATCAGCGGGCCGGTGACGCGCATCTGGCAGCAGGTGGGGGTAGGTACGCTGCCGGTAGACCTCATCACCGATGGCAGTGGGCGCACCACCCGTGCCGTGATGACACAGGGCGAAGCGCGTCACGGCGGCATCTACGAGGATCGCGCCAAGCTGGCGCAAGCGCTCGGCTTGAGCAAAGCCGACTTGCATCCCGATCTCCCCGCGCAGGTCTTCTCCACCGGCTTGCCCGGCCTGATCATCCCGCTTCAGTCGCTGGATGCCATCCAGCGCGTTCGGCTGAACGTCGGCGTGTTCAACGAGGTGTGTCGCACGATGGGCGTCACCGGCGCGGAGGTCTTCACGCTGGAGACGCTGGATAGGGCGCACCATGCACACGTGCGCAACTTTGACCCTCTCATCGGCGTATTTGAGGACCCGGCTACCGGTAGTATGGCGGGTGCGCTAGGGGCGTACCTTTTGGCACACGGTGTCGTTGAATACGGGTACGAGTCCTCAACCACCTATCTGGTCATTGAGCAGGGGTTTGAGATGGGTCGCCCCAGCCTGATTGAGGTAGAGGTGGACGTGGTGCAGGGGGTCATCACCGAAGTGCGCGTCGGCGGGCAGGTGGTGATCGTCATCGAGGGCGAGCTCATGTTGGAATAACCCCCACTAACCTCACCCCTGTCCTCTCCGGTCTGGGGAGGGGATAGAGGGTGAAGTTAGATCGGCGGCAATTTCTACCACAAGGCCAACATCCGACCGGCACTGGTCAAATGCGCATACTGTTGGTAACTTTATAGCCATGCGCTCATCGGGAGGCTTATCCACCCTGCTCCGCTTCATACGCCTTTTCCTCAGCCTGATCCTGCCGCTGGGGATGCTGGTGGCAGCCTATCACACCGTTCTACCGGCTGCTTACAGTCAGCAGGTGGGATTGGTGCGCTACGGCGGATACGGCATCAGCGTTGGCCCCTGGCTGCCCTCGCGCCCTGACCTGCTGGATCAGATGCAGATGGACTGGGTGAAGGTCTATCAGACCGCCCAGCTGCGCGATTATCCCAACCAGCGCGTGCTGTATCGCATTGAGATAGACTACTGGCCCAACGAGGCCTGGGTGCGTGGCCTGTACAATCTGGCCCGTGAACTCGGTGCGGCAGGTGTGGATGCGGTGGAGATCGGCAACGAGCCGAACCTCGGCGCGGAGTGGACATGGGAGCCGCCCAATCCTCAGCACTTCACGGAGGCGGTGTGCGCCGCCTACCGCGTCTTTAAAGGGGTGGCGCCTGCGATTATTGTCGTGTCGGGGGGTTTGGCCCCTACCGCAGGCACTTCCGATGGCCGGAACATGGACGATATGGTCTTTGCTCAGCAGGCGCTGGATGCGGGCCTCGGTAACTGCTTTGACGCCTTTGGCTATCACCCCTACGGCTTTGATCAGCCGCCGGAAGCCAATCCCAGCAAGCATCCCTTCTCCTTCCGCCGCGCCGAACTGATGTACGATCTGCTGCTGCGCAACGGTGTGCGCGGCAAGCAGATGTGGATTACTGAGTTTGGCTGGGTGCGCAACCCCGCCGAAGAGGGTATCAACTGCGCCAACGACCCCCTTTTTGCCGATTTCCAGTGGATGGTTGTCTCCAGCCAAACGCAGGCCGAGTACATTGCCCGCGCCTTCTCCTTTGCCGACCGCAACTGGCCCTGGGCGGGGCCGCTGTTCCTGTGGAATCTCAACTGGAACACTTACCCCGACTCCGAGAACGAGCCGCCGTGCAGCCACCTGCGCTGGTACAGCATCCTTGACCGGGACGGCACACCTCTGCCCGCCGTCCCGGCCATTGCTGGTTTGCCCAAACGCCCGCCTGTTGAGTACCGCCCCGAAATCGGGGCGGTTGTGAATCAGCTGACGCGCACCGCCGAGGCGGGATGCGTGGGGCTGTTGCGGCTGGGTGACTTTACCCTCTACAACGCAGGCTATCCGGGCGAGTTTGAGGTGGAGATCAAAGCGGCCAATGCGGCGGGCCGCCCCTTCGTGTGGACAAGCGTCACCCGCGCCGGCGACGGCGATACCGTTGTGGTGTTTGTGGATGCGCGGGGGGCGCAGCCGGGCCTCTACCTCATTGCCATCAACCTGCGTGCTTTCGGCGCTCAGCGCATGACCAGCCGTGTGGTGCGTGGCTGGCTGCTCGTCCACTATCCCACCACGCCGGAGTGCGTGCAGCGCTTTGGAGGCTGAGTGGAAAGCCGCGACGATCTGACCCCCGTCTATGCACTGGCTGGCGGGCGCGATGTACTGGACGAACCGCCTCACTCCGGTGCAGGTGATGCGCTGGCGCGGCTGGGCGCTGCCTACTCAACCCTCGGCGCGGTAGCCCGTGCGGTGAGCTTCTACGAGCAGGCGCTAGAGGCTCAACGCGCCGAGGGCAACCGCGAAGGCGAGGCGCTCGTGCTGGCCGATCTGGCGGCGGCGCTGTGGCAGCGCGGTGACCTGGATGAGGCCATCCGCACCTACGGGCAGGCCGTTGGGCTGTTCCGCATGTTGGACAGGCGCACCCGTGAAGCGGCAGCCCTGAACTGCATCGGGCTGATCTATGGTCAGCGCGGCGACCTCGATGCAGCGCTGGGTTACCATGAACAGGCGTTGGCCATCCTCTGGGATGTGGGCGAACACGCTGCCGAAGCCGACACGCTAGACGTGATCGGCATGACGTTGCGCCGCAAGGGAAACCTGCGCGAAGCGCTGGAAGCCCATCAGCAGGCGCTCATGATCCGCCAGACGCTGCGCGACCGTTCAGGCGAGGCCAGCACGCGCCACGCCCTGGCGATGGTCTACGAGGCGCTGGGTGAGTATGACCGCGCCATCGCTGCTTACGAGACGGCGCTGTGGCTGCGTCAACAACTGGATGACCGCCCGGGTGAGGCCCTCACCTGTTACAACTTGGCGCGGCTGTATGAGCGTATGGGGTATCTGCGCGAGGCAGAGGCGCTCTTGAGCCGCGCTGTAGACCTGGAGGTCATCTTTCACCATCCCGACGTGGGCAAAGACGAGGCGGAACTGGCCGCCCTGCGTGCCCGCCGCCGCGAGGCCGGCCTGCCCCCGCCGGAGGATACAACGGGCAGCTTCCCGCGCCTGCGCGATCTGGATTGATGAGAGGCCTCACCCCCTCCCCCGGCGTTTGCGGGAGAGGTTGACGCCATCACAACCGCTCCGGCACACGCTCCGGTTCGGTACCCGTCTCGTACTGGGGCCTCAGGTAGCCGCCGTACAGCCGCCACTCATCCCAGCGGCAGGAATTGACCAACGTCCCTTCGTGCACACACATATCGGGGCATGAGTCGCACATATCCACGCGGCCATCGGGTTGCAGGTCGGGGGCCTGCACGATGCCGATGGTTTGGGTGTAAAGCCGTGAGAAGAGCAAACGCGGCCTGCGCACCACAGCCCGCACGTAGGTTTGCCATGCCCTGCGCATTCCCTCATCGAACAGCCCTGCCCAAAAAGCGTACTTGCCGATGCGGTGGCTGCGCCGATAGGTGAGGTAGGTCCCTTTGAACCAGTGATGCCACACCTGCACGGCTTCCATCAGGCGCGGGCCGATGGAGCCGAGCATGTGCCCGCCCGCCAGCCCGATCTGCACGCCCATCAGCCACTTGATCGAATCATGGCGCACCGTGCCGCCCAGGTACGCCGAGGCGTCGTAGTGTGGGAACTCGGAGCGGATTTTGCGCCACACATCCTCGGAGGTGATCCCTGCATCTTCCAGCACCTCTTGCTGGCGGAAGGCATAGCCTAGCTCCGGCGTGATCTCGCGCCCATCGGCGGTGTAGTAGCGCACGCCTGCTTCCAGCCCCGCTGCGCGGAAGGTGATGAACACCAAGCCGTGCACCTTGTCGATGTGCTGATTGCCCCAGCGCACCACATCGTTGATCTGATCGAAATTGGAGCGGTAGACCGTCATGCCGAAGTTGCAGTACAGCCCGGGCACGGAGGCCACCAGCTCCATCAACTCTTCGCGTAGCTCATTCAGTTCGGCTTCGCTCTTGCCGTTCCAGCGCGGGCCGCGCCGTTGCAGACTGTCCACGTGGAAGGCGATGCCCAGCGCCCCCGCCTTCTTGAGTTCGATCAGCAGCTCCCGTGTCAGACCGTGCCCGTTGGTCAACACCAGCGCCTCGATCCCCTGCTGGCGGATGAAGGCCACGATGTCCACCAGGTTGGGATGCAGTGTTGGCTCGCCACCCGCAATGCTGATGTTGTACACGTTGCGCCAGCGCTTGAGGAACAGCACATCGTTCTTGAGTTCATCCAGTGGCCTGTGCCCGGCGATCTGCTGGCGGTAGCAGCCCAAGCAGTAGATGTTGCAGCGGTCAGTGGTTTCCAGCCAGCCGATGGGGTTGTCGTTCATAGACCAGGGCATACGGTACAATCTGCGTTTGTCCAGCGTATCCATCGTCCACCTCCCTTTGCCGGCGTGCCTCTCGGATTCCTCTTTTTGTTTTTGCCTTTTTCTGGCTATGATAGGCCCGACCCGTACACCCCGATTATACGATAAAACGCTCGAGGAGTATCCCTATGCCTAACCGCGATATCCTGACCCGCGTAGACGCTTACATTGAGACGCATATCGAGGAGTCCATCGCTCGGCTGGCGCGGCTGGTCGCCCAACCCAGCGTCGCCGCGCAGAACTGGGGTATGGAAGAGTGTGCGGCACTCGTTGCCGAGATGCTGCGCGAGCAGGGCCTGGAGGCTCGCATTATGCCTACCGGAGGCGCTCCGGCTGTCTACGCCGAGGGTGGCCAAGGGGAGCGGACACTGCTCTTCTACCTGCACTATGACGTGCAGCCGCCAGAACCGCTGGAGCTGTGGGAGTCGCCGCCCTTTGAGCTGGCGCGTCGCGGCGACAGGCTCTACGCCCGCGGCGTGAGCGATGACAAAGGGCACATCGCAGCACGGCTGGCCGCTGTTGAGGCTGTACGCGCCACGCTGGGCGATCTGCCCTGCCGCGTCAAGTTCCTGGTGGAGGGGGAAGAGGAGATCGGCAGTATCCACCTGCCGGGCTTCATCGCCCGCCACAAAGACCTTTTGGCGGCAGATGCCTGCATCTGGGAGTTCGGCGGGGTCAACTTTCGCGGTGACCCGCTTCAGGTGTTGGGGATGCGTGGCATTTGCTACGTGGAGCTCACGGTCAGGACGGCCAAGATTGACGCACACTCCGGCCTCGGCGGCTCGATCTTCCCCAATGCGGCGTGGCGGTTGGTGTGGGCGCTCAATACGCTGAAGGACAAGGATGAGCGCATCCTGATCCCGGGCTTCTACGACAACGTGCGCCCGCCCAGCGAGCGCGATCTGCAACTTCTGGCCGCCCTGCCTGACAACCGCCAAGACTTGATAGAGACCTACGGCATTGCGGGCTTTCTGCGCGGGATGAACGACCCACTGGAGATTCACCGTGCTGCCGTCTTCGAGCCAACCTGCACCATCTGCGGACTGACCTCCGGCTATCAGGGGCCCGGGTCCAAGACAGTGCTACCTGCCGAGGCACGCGCCAAGATAGATTTCCGCTTGGTGCCCGATCAAATGCCCGATGAGATCGTGGCCAAACTGCGGGCGCATCTGGACGCGCAGGGCTTCGCCGATGTGGAGATCACCTACAGCGAGGGCGAGCCGCCTGCCCGCACCGACCCCGACCATCCCTTCATCCAACTGGTGAACCGCACTGCCGAAGAGGTTTACGGCAGGCCGCCACAGATTGAGCCGCTTATCGGCGGCAGCGGCCCCAACCATGCCTTCATCCACCATCTAGGCGTGCCGATTGCCACTGCCGGTGTGGGGCATCCGCAGAGTCACGCCCACGCGCCCAACGAGAACCTGCGCCTGCCCGACTTCATCAACGGCATCAAGCACACGGCGCACATCCTCATTGCATTTGCCGAGGGGAAAGGCGGGTGATCAGGCTGCTGCGCCCTCTGTCAGCATCCCCATATGGCGCAGCTCGCGGCGGAGGCGTTCGTTGGCCTGCTGTGCCGCACCGACCAGTTCGGCATCACAGGGGATGGCTTCGCACAGGGCGGGGTTGCTGAGCAGTAGCGCACCTAGCTCACGGTGCTGGCCGGTTTCGCGCATGTAGGCTAGCTTATCCAGCGCCGCCACCGTCCCCTCGCGGATTGTCCCCAGCCGCTGCTCGGCCAGGCGCACCGTCTCCTGTAGGAGCACGAGCTTCTCGTCAGGCCACACCAGCCGCCAGGGCATGGCGTAGCGACGCAGGCGGCGCTTGAGGTCGCGCAGGTTGCGCAGATAGCCCTCCTCGCGGGTGCGGAAGACATCCGTCAATTGTCGGAAGCCCTCGTCATCGTTGAGGTAAGCCGCACCTAGCCGCTCCAACGCAGTGTTGAGGTCACGGCTTGCCTTCTCCACGTGGCGCTTTTTGATGCTCTCGCCCAGCAGCGCCCCGCCGATGGCCCCGCCGACTGCCCCGGCCACCGTCCCCAGGATCGTCCCCAAGCCCGGCGCGATAGCCGTGCCGATCACGCCGCCCACCTTGCCGCCGATCAGCCCACCGGTAGCCCTTGTGCCGACCTCAATGGCAGCGAACTCAACGTTGCGGCCCAGGCCGGCGCCTTTCTGCGCACGTCGCCAAGCCCGGTAGGAGGCAAAGCCGATGGTCACCAGCGGCAGGTGGATGCTCAATCCGCCGCTTGCGGCGGCTGCCTTGGCCTCAGCGGCGGTGTGGACGGTGGAAGCAGCACCAACGAGCGAATCGACCAGCGAACTACCCTTAGCGTCCAGCACGATAGCCGAAGCGTCGCCGAGGAGGGGCAGTTTATCTACCAGATCGCTGAAGACGTGCAACGCCTCCAGTCCCTTCAGCCACTCAATGACGTTGTCCACCAGCGGCAGCGCATGATCGCCGAGCGCCGCCTTGAGCACATCAAGGTTCTGTAGCACATCGGTGATATGATCCGCCGCTGGGCCGTTGAAGTGCTCCCAGATGGAAGGATCGGCCATGCTGTACTGCCAAGCGAGGTCCACAAACGTCACCGCGCCGATGGCCCCCACCTCCGCCACATCAGCGTTGACGGCCCGGCGCAACACCTCGCGTGCCTTGCTGGGGACGGCTGCCTGACCGCCCAGCCGCTTGCGGATGGCAGCCACATGCCGCCGACGCGCCAGCACGTAGTAGGCGATCCCCGCCGCCAGCGCAATGATCAACGCCAGCGTGAGGAGATCGGCAAGGTTATCTGCCAGCGAACGGATAAACGAATCGAACATAGACGGCTCAAACCCCTCCTATACCGGTCTGCTGTACCCGCGGTAGCGACCGCTTGGCGCACCACAGCAGGGCTTAGCTTCTTGGCCAGCCCTCAGCCGCGGGCACAGGGCTATTTCAGATAACGCAGAGCCACGTCGCGGGATTCCAGAAGGCGCTCCTGCGTGTCATGTTCCCACAGGCCCACAAAGCGGCCGAAGTTGCCCCTCTCGTAGTCGCCCACATAGAAAGCCGACATGGCCAGATCGGAGTCCGCATCGGCGTAGAAGCACGTCACCAGCGATTTGCGGTTCATGGAGTTGATGAAGTCAAGGTAGCCTCCCCGATCGCGCTTGGCCTGATCGCTGCATTGGAGGAAGGAAGTGAACAGCGTCCCCTCCGACGTGGGCCGGATGAGGATGTTCAGCCTTGCGGGATGCGTGGCCCAGATGGTGTCACCCTCATTTCGGACGGTGTAGCCCAGAAACTCCAGGTGACTGCTGATTTGTTCGGCGATGGATGGCATCTATCACTACTCCCTTGTGCGGCGGTTTTCTAGGCCGCCCTACGCTGGCCGGCGCTTGTGTGGCCAGCGACCGATTCAAGCATGGGACGCCCCATGTTGCCTATATGCTATGCCAAAATGGGGTGCTTTGGCAAATAGGCTGCGATGGGGTGGGGGCATATTTACATTTTCTTCTGCCTTTCTTGGCGTCTCGGCCGCTCTATTCTGTACAATCAGTCTGAGGCTCTCTCCCCATGCACATCACAGAGGAAGGATTTGCCCATGCCTGAGTTCTTCACGTTGGTTCCTCCTGAGGAAGCCCGCGCCCGCATCCTCGCCCAGGTGCAGCCCATCCGCGATGTGGAAACCATATCGGCGCTGGATGCATTGGGCCGCGTGCTGGCCGAGGACATCACCTCGCCGCAGGTCTTGCCGGAGTTTCGGCGTAGCACGGTGGACGGTTATGCCGTGCGGGCACAGGATACCTTCGGCGCGAGTGACGCCCTGCCCGCCTACCTCAAACTGATCGGCGAGGTGCCAATGGGATGTATGGCTGCGCTCACTGTGCAGCCGGGCACGCTGGCGCTGGTGCATACCGGCGGCCACGTCCCCGACGGTGCAGATGCTGTGGTGATGATCGAGCACACCACCCGCAGTGGCGCAGATGAGGTGGAGGTGCGGCGGCCCGTCGCCCCCGGGGAAAACGTCATCCAGCCCGGTGAGGACATCCAGAAGGGCGAGCTGATCCTGCCTGCCGGCCACCGCCTGCGTGAGCAGGACATCGGCGGGCTGATGGCGGTGGGCGTCACCACTGTGCGTGTGATACGTCGGCCCCGCGTGGCGATCTTCGCCACCGGCGACGAGGTCATCCCCCCTGAACAGCCCACTCAGGCCGGTCAGGTGCGCGACATCAATAGCTACACGGTCTCGGCATTGGCGACGCAGGCGGGGGCCATTGCCCTGCGCAAGGGCATTCTACCCGATGACTTCGAGGCAATCTTCGCCGCTGCCCGCGCCGCCCTTGACGAGGGGGCCGATATGCTGGTGCTCTCGGCGGGGAGTTCCGTCTCGGTGCGCGACATGACCGCCGATGTGTTCAATCGGCTCGGCGGGCCGGGCGTGCTGGTGCATGGCATCGCCACCAAGCCCGGTAAGCCGACCATCCTTGGGATGGCGGGCAAAGTGCCGCTGGTAGGCCTGCCCGGCAATCCGGTGAGCGCCTTTGTGCAGTTTCTGATGGTGTGCACGCCCATCCTCTATCGCCTGCAGGGGGCCGAACCGCCGCGCAGTCGGTTTATCCGCGCCCGACTGATGACGAACGTCGCCAGTATCACCGGACGGGAGGACTACGTGCCCACGCGGGTTGTGGAGCGCGACGGGGAACTATGGGCCGAGCCGATCTTCTTCAAGAGCAACCTTATCTTCACGCTGGTCAAGGCCGATGGTCTGCTGCGCGTGCCGCTCAACGCGACGGGCCTGGAGGCCGGCGAGATGGTGGAAGTACGGCTGTTCTGAATTGCGAAAGGGGAAGCGGTGCGGAAGCGCCCCAGGAAAGGGCGCAACGTGGCCGGGAGATCAACTGACCACCTAGAAGGGGTGGGGAATGGTAACCTTTGCCGATGTTCAAGAGGCGGCGCAGCGTTTGCAGGGCCATGCGCATCGTACCCCCGTCCTCACCTCGCGCACGCTCAACGCACTGGCGGGGGCGGAGGTTTTCCTCAAGTGCGAGAATTTCCAACGAGCGGGGGCCTTCAAGTATCGCGGCGCGTACAACGCCATCAGCCGGCTCAGCGATGAGCAGAAGGCGCATGGGGTGATCACCCACTCATCGGGTAACCACGCGCAGGCGGTTGCCCTTGTCTGCCGCGAGCTGGGCATCCGTGCTGCCGTGGTCATGCCTTGCGATGCGCCCCTTGCCAAGCGGGCCGCCGTTGAGGGCTACGGTGCGGAGGTGATCCCCTACGATCCGGCTACCGGCGACCGTCGCGCTATCGCCGAGGCGCTGGCCGCCGAGCGCGGTGCTGTGCTGGTGCCGCCCTATGACCATCCGCACATCATCGCCGGACAGGGCACGGCGGCGCTGGAGTTGATGGAGGAAGTAGGGCCGCTGGACATGCTGCTTGTGCCCTGCGGCGGCGGTGGCCTACTCAGTGGATCGGCCATCGCCGCCAAAGGGCTGGCTCCTTCCTGCTGCGTCGTCGGCGTGGAGCCGCAGCTGGCCGATGATGCCACGCGCTCCTTCCGCACCGGTGTCCTGCACAGTGTGCA
>DAOTYL010000013.1:0-2584 GCA_034434955.1 Anaerolineae bacterium
GAGGTGCAGATTGAGCCATGGACGCCGGTCAACACCCTTACTTGGGCCAAGGTCATGGCGCAGGACTTGGGCGGCAACTACGATGCCGAACTGCTGCGCGTAGACCTGCTGCGTCAGGTGGGCGTTGCCGGAATGCTCGATCTTATGCCGCGCTACCGCGAAGATTTCCCTTACATCGTCAGCGATGAGGAACTAGCCGCGATGGGGCTGGCGCAGGCAGATCATACAGCGACGCTGGCCTATCTCTCCAATGTCCCCACTAACCTCGTGGGTGGATGGGAACCGGGCCGTGCGCTGGCGTTCGGTCGGGGCGCCGGCATTGGTTCAAACAACTGGACTATCTCCGGCGACTTAACGGCGAGCGGCAAGCCTATCCTTGCCAACGATCCGCATCTCGGCATCCAGATGCCCTCTATCTGGTACGAGGTAGGCCTACATTGCCAACCTAAAACAGCAGATTGTCCCTACAACGTGCGTGGTTACTCTTTCGCCGGTGTGCCGGGTGTGGTCATCGGCCACAATGACCACATCGCCTGGGGGATGACCAATGTCAACCCCGATGTGCAGGACCTCTACATCGAGCGGCTCAACCCGGCCAACATCAACCAGTACGAGGTCAACGGCCAGTGGGTGGACATGGAGATCATCCGTGAGGAGATCGGCGTGCAGGGGCGCGATGAACCTTATGTCCTACTTGTGCGCCAAACCCGTCACGGGCCGATCGTAACCGACATGGAGGACTTCGCCGACTATGCGCAGGTGATCGCTGGCCCGGAGGGGCCACAGATCACCGCCTTGGCGCTGCGCTGGACGGCCTTGCAGGAGAATCAGACCTTCCGCGCTATCTTTATGCTCAACCGCGCCCAGAATTGGGAGGAGTTCCGCGAAGCGCTGCGCTACTTCGACGCCCCCTCCCAGAACATGGTCTATGCCGACGTGGAAGGCAACATCGGCTATCAGATGCCGGGGTTAGTGCCCATCCGCGCCAACGGGGATGGCTCACTGCCGGTACCGGGTTGGACCGATGAGTTTGAGTGGGTGGGCTTCATCCCCTACGACGAGTTGCCGCGCGTCTTCAACCCTGAGAAGGGCTACATCGCTACGGCCAACCAGCCGGTGGTGAGCGAAAATTACCCCTATTTGATCCTCTACCAGCCGGACTTCGACCAAGGCTACCGCGCCGAGCGCATCCGTCAGATGATCGAAGAGCGGGCGGGACACATTACGGTTGAGGATGTGCAGGCCATGCAAGGTGACAACCTCAACCTCTTTGCGCTCGAACTGCTGCCCTACCTTGCCGACATTGCCTTTGAGGATGCAGCAGTGACAGCGGCGCGTGACCGTCTGCTGGGTTGGGATGGTCAGATGCACATGGATAGTCCTGAGGCTGCGCTCTACGGCTATTTCTGGGTGGCGCTGATCCACGCCACGTTTGAGGATGAGGTGCCCGATAACATGCCCGACAGCGGCGGCTCGGCGATGGCCATCCTGCACAATCTGCTGCCTGACCCGACCAACGTTTGGTGGGACGACAAGCGCACTGAGGAAGTGGAAACGCGCGATGACATCCTCAAACAGGCCTTTGAGAAGGGCTATGCCGATGGCGTGCAGCTGCTGGGCGAGAACCTCGATGCCTGGCGTTGGGGCACAGTGCACACAGCACTGTTTGAGAATCAGACGTTTGGCCAGTCGGGAATTGGCCTCATTGAAGCCATCTTCAACCGAGGGCCGTATCCGGCGAGCGGCGGCTCATCGCTGGTGAACAACACCGCTTGGCGCCTCAGCAACCCCTTTGCCGTCGCCAGTCTCCCCTCTATGCGTCAGATCGTCGATCTGGGCGACCTCAGCAACTCGCTGATGATGCACACCACCGGCCAGAGCGGCCACCCGGGGCATCCGCACTACGGCGATTTCATTGACCCTTGGCGCAGGATCGAGTATCACCCTACGCTGTGGGAGCGGTCAGATGTGGAAGCCGAAGCGCGGGAGGTCCTGCGGCTGGAGCCGGAGGGGTAGAGTTACTCCCTCTTACCACGTGGAGAGAGGACATCCGTAGGGGCGGGGCTTGTCTCCGCCCCTACGGGATCGCTGGCACGCTGATGGCGCCAATGGCGATAAGTAAAGCAACAGCCAGCACGGTCACGTCCAGAAACAGGAAGATAGAAAGCACCATCCGCTGTTGAGCCGTCATGCCGAAGGCGCGGCCACGTGGGCCACTGCCTGCAAGCGAGGTGCGACGGCGGGGCCGTGGGGATGGCAAGGGAGCCTCAACCGGCGGCGGGGAGGATGGCTCTTCTTCCTCTTCCAATCCGCCCAGTGCTGCCCGCAGCCATTCGGGCGGTTCATCGCTGCTGAGGATAGGCGCGGGCTGCGCTGCCGGTGGCTCTAAAGTACGGGTGGGCATAGAGAGTTGCGTCTCGGAAGCGAAGGGGTCCGATTGCACCTCGGTGGCGTCAAGGCTGGCAAAGGGGTCTTCGCTGGCCAGCGGGTCGCTATCCGAAAGCAGGGCAAACAGATCGTCTTCCTCCGGCGCGTTATCGCTGCGCAGGGGCATCAGATCGTCATCCATCGCATTGCTCCTGAG
>DAOTYL010000014.1:0-11350 GCA_034434955.1 Anaerolineae bacterium
TTAGTATAGGTCAGCTCCTTTACCTGTGCGACGGGCACGCCGTTCACCAGAAAGCGCAGCTGACCGTCATCCAGCTCTACGCGCAAGTGATTGGTCTGGTTGCCTGTTAGAATGCTGTAGGCCAGCGTAAAGCCGCCGACAAGCGATTGTTGTTTTTTGCAGTAATCCTCGCAGAAGCCGACATCATAGCGTCCGTCTCCTGTGACAATGCAGTAGTAAAACGTGCTTAAGTCGCTCGTCCCTAGTAGGAGCAGTCCGAAGGCGCTGGCCTCTGCTCCTCCTAGCAGGGTGGCATCTACCTCGTATACTCCATCGCCAAAGGCGCGCTTTTGATTGGCCCAGGCCAGGGTGCGCGGCTCATCGATACGGAGGATGTACTGGCCGTTTTCCACACGCCCTTGGCTGTGAGGCCCCACACCGACGAGCCAATCCTCTACCTCATCGAAGGAAGTGTAATACGGCCCGCTGGCGGTGACGACGATCACGGTGGGGCGCGGCGGTGTGGCCGGCTCGTAGGGGCCACAGGCCACGAGGCCGAGGGTCAAGCTAACTGTTAGTAGAACAGGCGGGAGAGTTTGCCGGCTCAGTCCAACGCCTCCGCGATGATGAGGGCCAGGTCCTTAACCTTAACCGCCTCGGTGAGACCTCTGCTCTGCACCGCCGAGCCGAGCATGATGGTGCAGAAGGGGCAGGCTGCGGCAACTGTCTGGGCGCCGGTGCCCATTGCTTCCTCCAGCCGTATCGCGTTGACCGGTCTCTCTTGGTGCGCCTCAAACCACACTTGAGCGCCGCCGCCTCCGCAGCAAAGACCCTTCTCGCGGCTGCGCTTCATCTCCACCATCCGCAGGCCCTCAACGGCGGCTAGCGCTTGGCGTGGATCGTCGTAGACACCATTATAACGCCCCAGATAGCACGAGTCGTGGTAGGTGATCAGGTCGTTGATGGGCTTGCTCAACCTGAGGCGTCCTCCTGCGATCAGCCGCGCAATGAACGTGCTGTGGTGAAGCACCTCATAGTGGCCACCAAACTGCGGATATTCATTGTGGAAGGTGTTGAAGCAGTGTGGACAGTGGGTGACGATGCTTTTGAACTCATACTGCCCTAGAACGGCAATGTTGGACTGCGCAGCTTGCTGGTAGAGATATTCGTTTCCGGCGCGGCGTGCCCACTCGCAGTTGCAACGCTCCTCTTCGCCCAGCACGGCATAGTCAACGTTGGCCGCTTCGAAAATCTTGACCATTGCCCGCGCAGTCTTTTGGCTTTCGGGGTCATAGGCCCCTGCACAGCCTACCCAGTAGAGCACGTCGGCTCGCTTCTTCTGGCTCATGAGCGGTACGTTGAGGCCTGCTGCCCACTCCATACGGCTGCCGCGCGGATTGCCCCAGGGATTGCCTGCACGTTCGGCCTGTGTCATGGCGTTGGCCAACAGGTCGGGCATGTTGCCTTCCATGAGCACAAGGTTGCGGCGCATGTCCACAATGGAGTCGACATGCTCGATCAGCACGGGGCATTCGTAGACGCAGGCGCGACAAGTAGTACAAGCCCACAAGGCTTCCTCGCTGATGAACTGCCGCACGATGGGCATGGGCGGTAATTCCTCTGGTGGCGTGCGGCGCAACGTGGGGGCATAGTGGCTGAGCGCCACCTGCATGTCTAAAACGATGCGCTTGGGGTTCAGCGGTGTGCCTGCCATATAGGCCGGGCAGGCAGCCTGACAGCGCCCGCATTCGGTGCAGGCATCCGCATCCATAAGCTGCATCGGCGTGAAATCGGTGATCTGTGCAACCCCAAAGGACTCTGCCGTTTCGTCTTCTAGATTGAGGGGGGCTAGCGCCCCGGCCGCTCGGAAAGAGGAGAAAAACACGTTCAGCGGCGAGTAGATGATATGCTTGAGCGGCAGATCGAGGAAAACGACGTAGATCAGCGCTGTCAGCGAAAAGTGGAAGACCCACATGGCGAGATGGGCACTGCGCAAGGTCTGTTCGGTCATGCCCAGCGTTACCCAAATACGGCTGACAGCGTAGCCAGCGAAAGACCATGTCTGCCAAGAGGGTTGGACAGCCGCAAGTCGGAACGACTCAATCAGCAACCCGCTGAGCAGGTCCACGAGCAGCAGCCACAGCATGGCGGCAAAGCCGAGGCTATAAGTGAGCTTGTCGGGGCGGGGTGTGACACGCCGCACCAATGCCAACGCCAGCCCTACGATGCCGGCGACGGCGAAGAAATCCAGCACCAGCTCGTAGATCAGGTAAAAGTCGCCTTTGAGCAGCTTGACGTTGAAGATCAGGACACCGATGTCATAATCGATGGTGGCTAGCACCGTCCCAATGAACAGTATGACGAAGGCGAAGAAGGTGGAAAGGTGCATGATGCCGGCGTAACGCTCACGGACGATGCGCACTTGGGCAACGGCAAAGCGCAGGACACGCCCCAGCCGCTCCAGTGGGCGATCCAGCGGTAGCGTGCCGCGCCCTTTAAACCACAATCGCGAGCGCAGGTAGAGCCTGACGGCGAGCACCGCCACGCCCACCCCTTGTGTGATGTAAAGCAGCAACTCAGCCCAGTGCGGGATATTCCAGTAGGTATCACGGAAGGGCATCGAGAAGGCTCCGTTGAAGGCTGAACGTCGTTGTAGGATAATGCACGTGGCTTGCTGGCGGCCTGTAACACTGTCGCGTAGGTAATTCGTACTGCTTGGGTCAGATTCAGGCCTGCAGTTTAGCACGGCCGTCCCCCGATGACAATAAGCCATTTGAGGGGATCACCGTTTGTAACGCCCGCCACCCCCCATTACAATCAGAGAGCAAGTAAACTTATCAAGCGTCAAACGGCCAGATGAGGAGAAGGCTGGCATGGCAGAAAGAGAAAAGGTGAAGCCCCCGCAGACCGAGCGCTTTGAAGACCTTGCCGATGCACTGAGGCGCTGGGAGAACACCACGCTGAAGGAAACCCTGCAACGTATGCCCGAACGGGCCAAAGAGTTCATCACTGCCTCCGGTGTGCCCATTCAACGGCTTTACACACCGCTGGACTTGCCCGACTTCGATTACCTGCAGGAACTGGGCTTCCCCGGGGAGTACCCCTACACGCGCGGTGTCCACGCCAGCATGTATCGCGGAAGGCTGTGGACGATGCGCATGTTTGCCGGCTTTGGCACAGCGGAGGAGACCAACCAACGCTTTAAGTATCTGTTGGAGAAAGGGCAGACGGGCCTTTCGGTGGCCTTTGACTTGCCCACGTTGATGGGCTATGACACCGATGCCCCCCAAGCGTTGGGTGAGTTCGGCAAGTGCGGCGTGGCGGTTTCTTCGCTCAAAGATATGGAGATCCTCTTTGACGGTATCCCTATGGGCGAGGTCTCGACGAGCATGACGATCAACTCGCCAGCAGCCATTATCTGGGCGATGTACATCGCTGCCGCCGAGAAACAGGGGTACGATCGCCGCATCTTGCGCGGGACTATCCAGAACGACATCCTCAAGGAGTTCATCGCGCAGAAGGAGTATATCTTCCCACCCGAACCCTCCATGCGTCTGGTGACCGACACCATTGAGTTCGGCACCCGTGAGATGCCGGAGTGGAACACCATCAGCATCAGCGGCTACCACATCCGCGAAGCAGGGGCGACAGCGGCGCAGGAGCTGGCCTTCACCCTTGCTGATGGCATGGAATACGTGCGCTGGGCCATTGCGCGTGGGCTGGATGTGGATGAATTCGCGCCGCGCTTGAGTTTCTTTTTCAACGCCCACAACGATTTCTTCGAAGAGATCGCCAAATATCGCGCTGCGAGGCGTATTTGGGCACGGGAGATGCGCGAGACCTTCGGTGCCAAGTCCGAGCGCTCCCTGTTGATGCGCTTCCACACGCAGACGGCAGGAGTCACTCTCACAGCGCAGCAACCGGAGATCAACGTGGTGCGTGTGGCCATCCAAGCGCTGGCTGCGGTGTTGGGTGGAACGCAATCACTACATACCAACAGTATGGATGAAGCGCTGGCGTTGCCCTCGGAGATGGCGGTGCAGGTTGCGTTGCGCACCCAGCAGATCATCGCCCATGAATCAGGGGTGACCAATACCATCGATCCACTGGGCGGCTCGTACTTTGTGGAAGCCCAGACACGCCGTCTAGAAGCAGAAGCCTATGAATATTTCCGCCGCATTGAAGAGTTGGGCGGCGTGCTGCCTGCCATCGAGGTTGGCTTCTTCCAGCGCGAGATCGCCGACTCGGCTTATCGCTATCAGCGCGAGATTGACGAGAGGCGGCGCATCATCGTCGGTGTGAACGAATATGTGGAGGATACGCCGTTGCGTATCCCGCTGCTGGAGATGGACCCGCAGGGCTATGAGCGGCAAGTGGCCCGTCTGGATGAGTTGCGCCGCACGCGCGATAACGAAGCCGTCGGCGCAGCGCTGAAGGCAATTGAGGAGGCGGCCCGCAAGGATAACGAAAACCTGATGCCGCACTTCATCCGCGCGGTGAAGGTTTACGCCACGCTGGGCGAGATTTGCGATGTCCTGCGCCGCGTCTTCGGCACCTATCAAGAGCCTACGTGGATATGAGACCGTCCGCGGCGGAGGGAGACTTTCTCTCCTTGGAGGGAAGCACATCCCATCGATACCCCCTTGGGAAACTGCCCGCCGAGGTGCTGGCTGCGCTTCTGAGCCGCCTTACCAGTGACGATCCGCGTGTGGTGATCGGGCCGCGCCCAGGGGTGGATGCAGCAGTGCTGGACCTGGGCGGCGAGCACTACTTGATCGCCAAAACCGACCCCATCACCTTTGCCAGCGACGAGATTGGATGGTATGCGGTCCATGTGAACGCCAACGATGTCGCTACGATGGGTGGCACACCGACATGGTTCATGGCGACTCTCCTGCTGCCTGAGGGAAAATCTACCCTGCCCCTTGTCACCACGATCTTTGATCAGATTGAGGCGGCTTGCCGCACTCTGAACGTCGCCCTGATCGGAGGGCACACGGAAATCACCTACGGCCTTGACCGCCCTATTGTGGTCGGTATGATGCTGGGGCTGGTAGAGCGGGGGCGGTTGGTGAGCAGTGGGGGGGCACAGCCGGGCGATGTACTGATCGTGACCAAAGGCGTGCCGATAGAAGCAACGGCGATCATCGCCCGCGAGAGGGCCGATGCACTGCGGGGCCGTTTTGATGCCGACTTTCTGGAGCGTTGTGCTCGTTACTTGCACGATCCTGGCATCAGCGTGGTGCGCGATGCGGCTATCGCCATGCATGGCATGGACACGTCCAGCCTGCATGATCCAACCGAGGGGGGGCTGGCCACCGGTTTGTGGGAGATGGCTGAAGCAGCCTCCAAACGCCTGCTGGTTGACCCATCCCCTGCCGTGCTGGAAGATGGCCGTGCGCTGTGTGCTGCGACGGGTCTCGATCCGCTGGGGGCGATTGCGAGCGGTGCTCTTCTGCTGGCCGTCCACCCTGATGATGCAGGTGCTATCGTGGATGCCCTGCACAGGGCCGGCATCGCGGCTTATGTGATCGGGCGGGTGGAGGAAGGGGCGGTAGAAGTAATTGACATGCGAAAGGAGCCTCATCCTCTGTTGCGCCCTGCACGCGATGAGATCGCACGGTTGTTTGAACAGGAAACCTAATCCTCGGCGTAGGGATCAATCCCCAAGCGGCGCAAGATGGTGACGGCGCGGGTCACTGCTGCTTGCGACCAGAGGGGTTGCTCCGCCAAGAAGTTGGCTTTTCCATAGCGTCCATCGATCTCCAGCGCATGGGCATATTGCTGTTCGGCCTCATCGCGGCGGATGTTGGCATCCAGCGCTAACGCTAAGCCGGCATACCCTTCGGCAGTATCCAGCCCGGCATTGACGGCGGCGAGCATGGCATCCAGCGCTTCTTCATAGCGGCCTGCATCGTAGAGGGCAAAGCCAAGTCGGTTGAAGGTGATGGGATCGCTATAACCAAGCGCTAGTGCTTGCTGGTAATTCTCAATGGCAGCGCTACGGAAACGCAACCGATGCAGCGCCCAACCCCGTGCGGCATAGATGGCCGGATCGCTCAGACCCAGATTGAGGGCTGTGTTATAGGCATCTTCTGCTGCTGCAAAGTCTTCCTCAATGAGAAGGGCGTCGCCTCTGATCCAATAGGCTTCCCCGGCCTGGGGGTCAATTGCGGAGGCTTGGTTGGCATCGGCCAGTGCGCCCTCTGCGTCGCCGTTCTCCACGCGCAGGCGCCCACGCCGCAGATAGGCTTCCAGATACTGCGGATCGAGGTCGATCGCTTGACTGTAGGCGTGCTCGGCTTGCTCCGTGTCGCCTACCAAGCGGAAGGCATCCCCTAGGTAAAGGTGGAATAGCGGATTTTGAGGCTGAAGCTCTATCAGTGCATCCAGCACAACCAGTGCCTGTCTGTGCTCTCCCATCCGGGCCAGTGTGAGCGCCTGATTGAAGAGCGGCGTGGGGTCTTGGGGCGCAGACTGGGCAGCTAGCTTGAAATCGGCCAGAGCAGCCTCATCATCGCCCAGTTCGTAGGCGATCAGACCACGCAGGTTAACGCTCCATGCTTCCGGATAGCGCAACGTTAAGCGCTCCGCATCTTCGAGGGCGGCAGATAGGTCTCCCAGCGCTCGGTAGGCAAGAGCACGGTTGTAGAGCGCCGCTGCAAGTTCCGTATCAGAGGCCAGCACGCTGTTGTAGCCCTCAAGCGCTGCCGATGCGTCGCCTGCTTGAAGGTAAATGTTGCTGCGGTTGGTGCGTGCAGCGGTGAAGTCATCCCGCAGACGGATGGCCTGACTATATGCTTCTAATGCGGCAATCGCATCGCCCTGCTGATCGCTGATGAGCGCTAGAGCAAAGTCAAGGATGGCCTCGTTGTAGGCCGCCGCCTGGCGGGGCAGGTCCGGCAGCAGGGCTGCTAGTGCCTGAAGCCTGGCTCGCGCAGGCTCAGATGCGCCATACAGTAGTTCCAGAAAACCAACTGCCGTTCCAGCCACAAAGGTTTCGTCCCTCTCTGTTCTCGCGATTAAGGGGAACGTTGCAGGGACAGGCAATGACCAGGGTTCAGCGCGGGTTTCAATCTGTGCCAGTGGTGGCGGTGAAGATGAAGCCAGCACATAGACGCGCAGCAGGTCATCCGCTGCGGGCTCCCAGACGAGAAGCAGGGCGCAGTCAGGAGCATCCTGCGCCACATCGATGGCTGCAATGCCCCTTTCAGGGGAGGGCAGTTGTATCTCGCGCACCTCTGGGGGACGGGGCAGGGCCGGTGGAGGATCGACTGTTTGCAGCGCCTCACGCAGCCGTGCCGTAACAGCAGGATCGGCGCCGGGGCGCAGCGCGGCCACGCCGATCACCTCTGCGGCCTGCTGCTCTGGTGTCGGCGAAGCGTTGCTTATCGGCGGCACTGTGGCGGATGGTTTAGGTGTGGCGGTCCGCGCTGGCGATGATGGAGGGGAAGCCGTCGGTGAGAGGGTGAAAGTAGGCGTGGGGCTAGGAGACGGGCGCAGAATGGCCAGCGGGTTGATCAAGCCACTTACTAGCAGCCCACCAACTGTCAGGCTGGCAAGTAGAAAAATCGCCGCTGCGATGAGGGCTGTGGATGGCCTGCCTTCTGAAACGGGGGGTTGTTCCTCTGACACCGCTCGCTTCTCGCTCCTCCGACGAATCAGCCCATGGTGAACCGTGTAACGGTGTCCAGGGGCGACCCCGTGATACAATACTGCAAGGAAGCAGACATGTCAACGAGAGGGGATGGGCAGATATCATGACTGAGGTGAAAAAGCGACGCGGGTTCTTTGTGACGCTATGGCGGCTTCTTAAGATGATCGGCTTCCTTGCGCGCCTGCTGGTGATGGTGGCTGGGAGCTGGATCGTTTTAAGTCGCTTGCTCATGCCCCGTAGGTTGCCTCTTCCCCATGCTCTAGGCGGGGAGCGGCGGACATTTGGCTTCAACGGCTTGGAGCTAAGCTACTACGTCAGCGGCGAAGGCAAGCCGTTGGTGCTCTTGCATAGCATCAATGCCGCTGCCTCTGCTTACGAAACGAAACCGCTCTATGATTATTTTGCAGCCTCGCGGCGTGTCTATGCACTTGACCTACCGGGATTCGGTTTTTCGTCCCGGCCGGATATTGTCTACTCACCACGCCTCTATACAGATGCTGTGCTGGCCTTCGTGCGCTTGGTTGCGCAAACAGATGGCCCGGCGGATGTCGTGGCTCTCTCTTTGAGCAGCGAATTTGCTGCACGGGCAGCCGAGGAGTCGCCGGAACTATTCCGCAGCCTGACCCTCATTTCGCCCACCGGATTTGGTCGGCGCGTCCGTTCGCGGGGGAGCGATGCATTGTTGGGCGTCTTGCAGGCGCCGCTGTGGAGTCAGGCTCTCTACGATCTGCTGACCACGAAGCGCTCTATTCGCTTTTTCCTCAACATGCTGTTTGCCAGCCGCCGCACCGACGAGAATCTGGCGGCTTATGGATATCTGACTGCTCGCCAACCGGGTGCTCGTTTTGCCCCGCTGTACTTTATCAGCGGCAAACTGTTCAGCGCCGACATCCGCCAGATTTACGATCTGCTGAACCTGCCGGTGTTGGTGATCTACAACCGCGACCCGTTCGCGGGGTACGAGGCGCTGTCCGCATATAAGGAACGCCCCAACTGGCGACTGGTACGCATAGAGGGCACACGGGGCTTGCCCCACTTTGAGCGCTCCCGCGAGACGTGTGCTGCGTTGGAGGCCTTCCTGCAAGACTACGCAATGCCGCACACAAGCGCATCGTAGAAGGGAAACACGGGATACTTGTTCAGTGCGTGAGCAGCACTCTCTCAATTTCAGCCCGCAGGTGCATCTCAGGTAGTACGCCAACCATCCGATTGACGACCTGACCGTTGCGGAACATCAAGAGTGTGGGGATGCCCTGCACGTTATAGATGCCGGCGTAAAAGGGGTTCTCATCGACATTCACTTTGGCGACCACCAACCGCCCTGCATAGCTTGCTGCGATCCGCTCGATCGTCGGCGCGATGATGTGGCAGGGAGCGCACCAGGGCGCCCAGAAGTCAACTAACACGGGCAGGGATGAACGCAGGACCCGTTGCTCAAAGGTGGCATCGGTAACTACGATGGGATGGTCATCACTTACGCCACTGTGCGGCTCGGAGACATATCTGCTGGCAGGACGGGCACCACGCCCCAGCAGATAGCGGGCGTGTTCCTGCACATCGGAGGGCGTAGGCGATTCCGCCCGACTGATCTCTTGGCCCTGCCGCACGGCGATCAGCGTAGGCGTCCTGTGGATGTCGAAACGGCGGGCTGCCAGCGCGTTCTCGCGGACGCTGATCTTAGCCACGATCAGCTTGCCGGCCTCGTCACTCGCCAGCCTGAGTAAGGTCTGATTCACGTCGCTGGGCAGGTCTTGGCCATCCCAAAACAAGATCAGAAGAGGGAGGTCAGCAGCCAGCAGACGGTCAAGGCTTTGATCGTTGGCGATAATCGGCGCGTCGAAAATGTGCCCCATGTTATGCTCTCTGCTCTACTGAAGGCTGAGATAAGTCTGAAAAGAAAAGATAGCAGGTAAGTGTTAGATCAACGATAGAGCCGCAGGGAGATCGCCCCACAGCGAAAAACCCTGCCATGCAAGGGAGCACAGCAGGGCCTGCTTTGCAAGAAGCGCGAGCGGCCGTTTTAGGACTTCAGCGGCTGATGTGCATGGGCATCACAACATGCGTGAAATGCTCGTCGCCCAACGGCTGGAGCACGCCCGGCTTATCGGGTCGGCTGGTCTTGAGCACGACCTGATCGTTGCGGATGACACTCAGTACTTCGATCAAGTAGCGCACGTTGAAGGCGATCTCGATAGGCTCCCCTTCGATGCTGGCGTCGAGGATCACCTCGTTCTCACCTTTCTCGGAGGCCTGAGCGCGGACACGCATGATGCCGGCCATCCCTTCACGCGGCTCAATGCTCAGTCGCACCGTGTTGTTGGCCTCGCGGGCGAAAATATCGGCCCGCTTGCAGGCACGTAGGAAATCTGCCGTGTACACCACGGTGCGTGTCGCAGCGTCGCGGGGGATAATCTGGCGGTAGTCGGGAAACACTCCGTCAATCAACCGAGAGACAAGGTCTACATCTTTCATGTGGAACAGGACTTGTGAGCGGTCGCGCGGCAAGATCATCTCGATCTCTTCTTCATCGTCACTGCTGATGCGCGCCAGCTCACTTAGCGCCCTAGCCGGAACAACAAACGTGAAGCTCTCGTAGAAATCGGTCTCCAGGGGGATCTCGCGTACCGAGAGGCGGAACCCATCCGCAGCGGCCAGGGTGAGTAAGTTGCTTTGGTAGCTGACAGAGACGCCAGTTAAAATAGGACGGCTGTCATCCCGCGAGGCGGCAAAAGTGACCATCCCAATGGCTTCTTTGAGCACATCTGCCGGAATCTTCAGCCGGTCGTCTTCATCGCTTGGTTCGGGGATGGGGGGGAACTCATAAGCGTCGATTCCCTTGATTGTGGCGGTGGTAGCGCCGCAGGCCAGGTGTAAGGCATTGGTGCGCACGGCTACCTCCAGATCGACACGCTCCGGCGACAGTGTGTTGACAAGGTCGCTGAGCGTGCGTGCGGGCACGGTTAGCGCTCCATCCTCCTCTACCGATGCACCGATCCAGGCTGTGATGCTCATCTCTAGGTTGGTAGCAGCGAGGCGCAGGCGGCCGTTGTCTGTTGCCAGAAGCACGTTAGCCAGGACCGGCAGGGGAGTCCGGACGCTCACTGCCCGGCTGACAATGTTCAAGCCGCGAGCCAGATTCTCTTGCAGACAGGAAACCCTCATCCCCATGGTTTTCTCTCTCCTCTATATCCAGAACGCTAAAGGCACACCAGATTATGGCTGCAAGTATACAACATATGTTGTATAACTTCAAACATATCACAAATCGACGCGCTGTGCCTCTCTGAGCACGTTTGAGTCAAGGAGGACGCCCATGCCCATGAACCTCAAGCAAATCCTCGAGGCTGTTACGCCGGCGATGGCGCTTAGAGCGGCCCTCTATCCCTTGCATGTGGCCAAACACCTTGTGCGTTCAACGCAACCCCATCTGCGGGGTGTCGCTTATTGGCGTGCTGTGTTAGGCGCCTTACGTACACCTGCTCAAGTGGAGCTCCCGCCGTTTGGAGCACTCCGATCTTTTGGCGGTGTGGCCAGTGTAGAGATGGGGGAGCGCAATAGCGTTGTCGCAATCGGCGAGAACGGCGCTTTGCGCATCACCCCTCTGGCCCCCGATCTGCTCTTGATCCGCATGCAGCCCGATGGCGTGTTCCCGGCACCGTTTTCCTACAGCGTGGCAAAAGCGGAGGGCGAATGGCCACCCGTGGAAGCCGCAGT
>DAOTYL010000015.1:0-6264 GCA_034434955.1 Anaerolineae bacterium
ATCGTGGCAATCGCCCTGCTTGTCCTGCTTAATGGGTTTTTCGTTGCAGCAGAATTCGCATTGGTCAGCGTGCGGCGCACTCGCGTAGATGAGTTGGTCGCACAAGGCAACCGCACCGCACTGGCGATCCGCCAGGTTATCCATGACCCCGATCGTTTCATTGCCGCCACGCAGCTGGGTATCACTCTCGCCAGCCTAGGGTTAGGTTGGGTAGGTGAGCCCGCGTTGGCACATCTGATTGACCCACTCATCACTCTTGTCCCCATTCCCACACAATGGGTGAACGTTACCTCCCACGGCATCTCTGCAGCGATCGCTTTCGCCTTCATCACCTTTTTACATGTGGTCATCGGCGAGCTAGCACCTAAGTCCATTGCGCTCCAGCGTTCCGAGCAGACGGCGATGATCGTCGCGCGGCCCATGTTATGGACTGAGTGGCTTTTTAGGCCAGCCATCTGGCTGCTGAACGGTGCAGGTAACGGCATCCTACGCCTCCTCGGCTTTAAGCCTGCCAGCGGACACGAGATGGTGCACTCGGTGGAGGAGATCAAGATGGTGCTGGCGGCCAGCGCCGATCACGGCTTGCTGGAAGAGAGCGAGCGCGATATGCTGGATGCCATCTTCAGCCTGCGCGACCTGCTTGTGCGCCAGATCATGATCCCGCGCACGGAGATGGTCGCCTTGCCTGCCCATGCCACGCTGCGGGATGTGCTGGCCCTGCTTAGGGAATCGCCGCACACGAAGTTCCCCGTTTATGAGCACGATCAGGATCATATCGTTGGCATCTTCCATGTGCGCGATGCAGTAGAGGCACTGGCTCAAGGCCAGTTAGACGCTCCTGTGCTCTCGTTCATGCGTCCGGCGATTTACCTGCCGGAGACAGCCCGTCTCAACACCGCCCTTGCTGCTCTGCGTGAGAGGCGGCAGCACATTGCCATCGTCCTTGATGAGTACGGTGGCACGGCCGGGCTGATCACGCTGGAGGACATTTTGGAAGAGATTACGGGGAGCATCCCCGATCAATACGAAACTGGTGAGCCGGAGATCATGCAGCGGCCCGATGGAAGCTGGGTGGTGAGCGGCCTAGCGCTGATCGAGGATGTCAATGAGGCGCTGAATCTTATGCTGAGCGATGAGGTCTACGATACGATCGGCGGCTATGTGATGGGCAAGTTGGAACGCATCCCACGCCCAGGGGATGAGGTACAGGTAGATGATGTACGTTTTCAGGTCGAGAAGGTAGACGGCCTGCGCGTGGATCGCCTGCTTGTCTATCCGTCGCGGAAAGTAGCGGATACGCCCTGATACGAGGGGCACATCAGCAACAGCGACAAAAAAGGGTCAGTGCAACCTTGCGATGAGCACTGGCCCTTTTTTAGCCGGTGGTGCTATTTTAGCCGCATCCGCCGCACAATGACCACCACTGCAATCAACGCCAAGGCAACCAGCCCGGCGCCGGCCAAACGCACCCCGCCGCTGAAGCCGGTGGCCGGCAACGTCACCTCCGGGGTTGGGGTGAGCGGCCCTCCAATGCCTGTGGGCTGGGGGGTGCCTTCCTCGCCGATGGGAGTGACCTCGATAGGAGTGCCTTCAACGGTTGCTTCTTCGGTAGGCGTACCGGCCAGCGCAGTGGGAGTAGCAACCTCTTCCTCTTCCTCCGTCGGTGTGGGAGGAGCCACAGTCCAAGTGGCTGTCGCCGTGGGAGGCGGCGGAGGGGTTTCAGTGGGTGCTGAGAGCGTAAGGAAATCAGCCGTCTGGGTTGCTGCTGCCAACGTCATCAAGGCCTGGTTGGTCAGCTCGATCTCTGACACAGAGGGGCCGGCCGGCTTCCGGGTCAGCAGCAGGATGCCGATGAAAACAAGCCCCAAGACGAAGAGCGCGCCCAAGATGCCAGCCACGACCAGGAAGGTGCGGTTTTGGGCCTCTTCGGCCTCAACGCTTCTGGCACCTTCCTCCTCAGGCCCTTCCTCGTCGAAGCTGAAGATCAGGTCGTCATCTTCCATGCCAGCTCTCCCTGTGGCGGTGACTGTGAATGCATACAGGCTAACCTAGATATTCTAAATTGGCAAAAGGCACAAAGAGCACCTCGCCGGATGGCATTTCAACCTTTACGCCGTGTGCCCACAAGCCGCTTTCCAATCGCTGAGGGGTCTGAGGCAAGTCCACCACCGTGCCAATCTCACCCAGATGTGGCGGCTGCAACACGCGTACTTTCTGTCCCATAGCGATCCTTATCTCGCTGCGGCTACTCTCCGGCACAGCCTTTTGCTGGGCTTGCGATGCCAGTGGAATGATAATCTCAGGACGTCTCTCGCGCCAATCGCCGGGCACTCCCATGTCCAGCGCGACCTCGCGGCCATTGTAGGTATTCAGCAAGCTGAGGATGCGCTCACTCATGGGGAACAGGCCAAAACCCTGCGTCAAAGCGATGGGGAAGTCCACTTCGACCAGCGAGGGCAGCAGGCTGGCGTGCATACTGGAAGCAATCAGCCCTTTCACACGGATGTCCATCGCGTTGCGTAGGAACTCCGCCGTCAGGGGAGAGCCGATCGCCACGATCGCGCCGCGATGGTCTATGTTGAAGCGGGAGGGGTCGGTACTGGTGGAGGGCATGGTGTCCATCACCTTGAGCGTGCCCCAGGCTAGGCTGCCGTGCCCCCAAGCGACCTGAATGGTAGCGCCGGTGGTCTCGATGAGCACAAACTCCCCCGCTTCCAGATCGACCACCTTACCCGGCACGGTAGCTTGCACTTCGATGCGCGTGCGCGGCCCCTCAAGCAGCATTTGGCCGTTCTCTATGCGGATCACCCGTCCATCAATAGGGGATAGCACACGCCGCCTGCGCAGCCCCAGCAAGATGCGCCGTGTCGCCAGCACATCCCCTTGTTCTACCGGATCGCCCTCGCGCTTGACCAAACATGCCTCCACGCGTTGAGGGCTGACGCCCAATGCATCGGCGAGGTTGAGGATACGGTGATCCAACGCCACCAGCGCCACAGCCAGCGTATCGGTTGGATGGACAGTTTGGCCGGGGATCACCTTGAGTGCGAAACCCCGTGAGAGCTTATAGTGCCGCCGAATATTGGCCACGGTGGTCACCCGTGCCGAGGCGTAGATCGCTTCCATGCCCTAAGCCTCCCCGATGAGGGCTACTTGCCAGCGGGCGACCATCTCCTGCCGTAGATCGTCCGCACGGGGGAAGCGCCAAGGCCGCCCACGCGCATCAACAATCAACCCCAACTCGCCGCCTGTGATGGTCACCTTGCGTCGGCGCTCCAATCCCTCGATCTCGCGGCTAGGGTGCAGCGTCAGTTCCGCGCGCGCGCCGTGCTCTAGCGGGAAAACGGCAAGTGAGCCGGCGGTCACTTCAAAAGGCTCTTCCGATGTTTCATCTTGCCGCCGCAGGCTGCCGCGCAGGATAACCTCGCCCCGACGCGCCCTGCCGGAGAACGCGATCACAGTGCCAAGGTCCACGAAGGCACCCTTTTCCAGCATCTGCACCACTGCCGCCGGTCTGGATGGTGCGATAGCGCCCAGCGCTGCCGCAATGCCATATGGATCGAGGAGCAAGCGGGCAATCCCAACAGGTAGCAGTGCATCCAGCGCCAGCAAGGCGCTCCAGCCGTAGTGAGGAGGGCGTGTCAATGTGGCCCCACTCAGCAGAATGGTTCCAAAGTACGGCAGCAGTCCGCGTGCTTGAACACCGTGCCAACTCTGCCGTGCGTTGAGCACCGCCACGCGCATGATTTCCCGTGCAACCGCGTACTCGATCTCCAGTGCTTCCTTGCTTGCCGGTATCGTGTGTGGGAAAAGCGATCGGTTCCACACGTAATCCACAAGGTCATCATAGCGGCGCGGCACGAAGCTCAGCCAGCGGGCGATCTGCTCGGGGCGGATGTGCTTGAGCACCTCAGGGGCGGAGTGTCCGACCCCTAGCTGGCTAAAGACATTGAGGTAACGTTTGCCGTTCAGAGAGGCAGCGACTGCTGTTGCGGCACTCCCTACATCGATGCCTAACACGTTCTGCCCTCTGAACACGCCTAGCAGATGCACCAAACGGCCGAATCCGTAGGCGGTGGGGAAAATGCCCTCGTCCGACCAATTGCCGATCTCGCGGAAGCCCGGGTTGTGGAATGCTTTTTGCCGGTGATAGAGTGAGGCGAGCTGCATCTGCGCTCCGTCAAGGTGCTCCACGTCAAGCGCCGGACGCACATTGTCGGCAATGAGCACCCGTGTCCCCACTTCCTCTGCTCTCTCCTGCACCTCCTCCGCCAACTCTCTGTTTCCAGCGTACAGCAATGTGGGGCGAGAGACACTGTCCATTAATGAGCAGGCGAGGATCACGGTTGCCAGATGACGGCGCATAGAGTCAACCGCGCCGCCGTCTGTCCCTCCGACTATCATGATCAGATCGGGGTGGGCACTGAGCAGGGCACGGATTTGTTCCTCCGGTGAGCGCTGGTCTGCCAGGCTGATGACATCCACCAGTGAGAGATAGATGCTCTCCGCGGCGCGTTTGCCACTTTGGATGCTCATCCCCGGCACCAGCCCAACCAGCACTGCGCGGATAGGCCGCCCCGCGCTGGCAGTAGCCACAAAGCTATCCACGCCGTAGAGGGCGCCTTTGGAAGGAACGATGAGGGCGCCTTCTTCTGTGATCAGCGTGCGGCCGGTAGCCTGACTAATCTGTTGGAGCGCGTGATACACACCCTCAATGGCGTTGTTCCATGGGGCACCGGTCGTCGTGGGGGCCTCGCCGTATGCCACAAAGCGGTACGCCCCCTCAACGATGTCAAACAGCAAGGCGCGCGTATGCACCGAGCCGATGTCAACCGCCAGAATCGCTCCCGAAGGCTCGAGCTGGTCGAGCAACACGTCGCTGGTCTGATCTTCAAGGAATTGACTCAAAAGAGACATCTGCTCTTATACCCTCGGCGTCAGCGCAGGAAAGATGTCACCCAGCCCAGCACGGCGGTCAGGCGCTCGCTCAACGCAGCGATGCCGGACAGGATCATCCCCCCGTAGACCGTAGCGAGTGCTACCACTAGAAAGAACTGCCCTATCCCTGCCAGTACGCGCATGAGTGCCGTGCGCTGACCCTCGCCGCCGCTGGCACGTCCGCGCACCCAGAACTGGAAGTAAAGCAGCGTGGTGGCCGTCCCGATGACTACAATGCCGTGACTGATGAAACTACCGCTCCATTCCGGCAAGAGGGAGAGCCACGTTGTGCGCACTAAGGGAAGGAGTGTGCCCGTCACCGCGCCGCCGATGGCTACCGCCGTCCCCACTCCGATCAGGTAAGCAGTGCTGATGTTGCCCAACGCCGCAGTGCGTGGGCTGAGCTTCAATACGAGGAAGATGAACAGGATCAGCGGCACAGTGGCTAGCGTCATTACCCTGACCTCCCCGCTTGTGAGCGGCGCGATCAGGCGCGGTATAAGCACTTGGTAGATGGCGACGAGTGCTATATAGCCCACTGCTACCCCCACAAAGGCATGGATTGCCAAGCGGTAGAGTGGGTTATCCCCCACGAGGTAGCTCAAGAGCGCCACCGTGAACAGGAATCCCAAGAGGCCTGTAAGCAACTCTGCCTGAGAAGCCGCAAGGGTCATCGGGACGCCCCCTGTCGGTTGCGCAAATATGAAATGCCGTAGAGCAAGCTTCCCAGTGTGATCAACACCGCTGCTGCGCCACCAGCGAGAGCTTGGGCATTCCACCTGTCGATTAGCGCCGGGTGGGTTGCCCCGCTGCTAAGGGCCTGATAGGCCGCTGCATCATTCAGGCCGCTCAGCACCGCCACTACCTGTCCGCTATCCCGATAAGGCTGCGCTAGCGCGGTCACACTGGCGCTTGTTGCAGCTAGCACAGGGATGCCAGTTGGCCGTCCGGCTTGCTCTACCCAGGCGCGTAGGTCGTCGGAATGGGCTGCCAAGACGATGATGAGGTTCACTTCCCTGTTATCCAAGCGTGGTAGGGGAGCCGCTTGAGTTGCGCCGATCGCTAGGCTATAGATACCGCTTGCCCGTGCCGGCAGGTAGCCAAGGTTGATCCATGTATCGACTCGCTCGCCAAGCAGCAAGCGGATGTTTTCATGCCGCAGTGCGGCGTCGGCCATCGCTGCGCCAGTCGGCCTTGTGCTGATGGCATAAACCTTCGTGGCGGGTTGCGCTGCCAGATGTGCAAGGAGCGTCATCGCCAGCGGTTCAAGTTCGGCTGCTGTATCTGCCTCATACTCAAAGGCAACCAGTACGGCTGATTCGCCTG
>DAOTYL010000016.1:0-3794 GCA_034434955.1 Anaerolineae bacterium
CACTATCCGGGCGGCGGCGGCCCGGCGCTGGCCGTGAAGACTGTCCAGCAGAACCTCGGTTTCACCATCCATTACTACGCTGTGGTGAACTTCCGCGCCTTTGTCTCCATCATTGACCGCCTGGGCTGCATCCCTATCACCGTGTCGGAGACGATCAACGACCCGACTTATCCTGCCTCAACCGGCTACGGCTACGATCCCTTCTACATTGAGGCCGGCGATTACTGCATGAGCGGCGAGACGCTGCTCAAGTACGCCCGCACCCGTGCCACCTTCGGCGGCGACTTTGACCGCGCTCGCCGCCAACAGCAGGTGCTTCATGCCATCCGCAGCCATGTGTTGAGCACGAACCAACTCCCCACTCTCATTGCGCAGGCGCCGGAGATTTACGCCACGCTTCAGGACAGCGTGCGCACGAACCTCACCGAGGGAGAGATCATTGCCCTCATGCGGGCGGCGGCCAGTGTGCCCGAGGATCGCATCTGCTCCGCCGTCATCAGTGGCGAATATGTGGAGCGCCTAGAGACCCTCCCCGATGGCAGTCAGGTGGTCATTCCGAACCGCACGGCTATTCGTCAGCTGGTGCTGGATATGCTCACCGGCACAGGTCGCTGTGACCCCGCCGCGCACGACTATCAGGCTGAAGCGTTGGCCGAGCACGCCGCCATCAGCGTGCTGAACGGCACACGGGTGGAAGGCCGCGCTTCACAGACTGCCGAAATCCTCACCGCGTTGGGGCTAAACGTGATCTCGGTGGGCAACGCTGACCGTTTTGACTATACCAACACCGTTATCTACAACTACACTGGCAAGGATGCCACTGCCCGTTATCTGGCCGCCGTGTTGCACGTCCCCGAATCGGCTATTGTGGTCACCACCAGCCCCAGCGGCTTGTATGATATTGAAGTCATCCTCGGTGCAGACTATGTCCCTTGAGTGCCGCGCCTTGCTGAGTGGTCAGGTCCGGCGGCGCTTCTCCAGCAGACGCTGATAGTGCTCGCAGTCATCTTGCAGGGGGCAAATCTCGCATTTAGGGTTGCGGGCGTGGCAAATCTCACGCCCATGCCGGATCACCTGTAGGTGGAAAGCGTAAAAGTCCTCCGGCGGCACGATACGCTCCAATTCATTGTGGGCCTTCTCACGCCCCGTTCGGGAGTCGATCAGCCCCAGTCGCCGCGTGACGCGGTGGATGTGCGTATCCACCGGAAAGGCGGGCCGCCCCATGGCGAAGAGCAGGATGATGGCCGCCGTTTTAGGGCCAATGCCGTTGATGCGCATCAACCAAGCCTTGGCCTCCTCAATCGGCATGTCCTCTAGGTGCTCCAGGGTGATACGCCCCTGCGTCTCTGTCAGGTAGCGCAGCGCTGCTTGGATGCGCGGCCCTTTCTGGTTGGCCAGCCCGGCCACGCGGATCGTCTCAATCAGTTCCTGCGGATCGGCGTCGCGCACGGCCTCCCAGGTGGGGTAGCGCGCCCGCAGAGCCTCAAAAGCGCGGTCGCGGTTGGTGTCATTGGTGTTCTGCGAGAGAATGGTGCTCACCAGTTCATCCACCGGCGGCAGGTGTTGCCGCCAGCGGGGAGCGCCGTAAATCTCCGTCAGGATGCGGGCGATGCGTTGGTACTTCTCCGTGAGGGTTTGTGGGATGTTGGTCATTGTGCAGGGGTCGCAACTCCTCGCCGTCCTTGCTATGCTCAGTGGGAGTATAGCGTAAGGGCCTGCGGAGAGCACATCAGCGTGGCAGGTATCGCAGAAGCAGGGCAGAAAAAGTGCAAGGTGAGGCCATCAGCATCACCATCATGGCAGGCGGGCGGAGTTCTCGTCTGGGGACCAACAAGGCTCTTGTGGAGGTCGGCGGTCAGCGCATCATTGAGCGCATCCTCGCCCGTGTGTATGGCCTCGGCGATGAGGTCCTCCTCATCACCAACACACCCGACGAGTACGCCTATCTGGGCTTGCCCTCTTTCGTTGACCTGATCCCCGGCAAGGGGCCGCTAGGTGGCCTGTACACTGCTCTCTCCTGCGCACGGAACGAGCATATCTTGGCGCTCAGCTGCGATCAGCCCTTCCTCAACCGCGATCTGCTGGCCTACCTCATTGGCCTGCGACGCGGCTACGATGTAGTTGTGCCCCTCGACCGTGAGGGGTATCCGCAGAGCATGCACGCCGTCTACGGCAAAGGCTGCCTTGATCCGATCCGCCGCTGTCTGGAGGCCGACCGCCTCAAGGTGATCGGCTTCTTTCCCTCCGTGCGCGTGCGTGAGGTGGCAGGTGATGAGATAGACCGTTTTGACCCCCAGCGGCTGAGTTTCCTGAACGTCAACACGCCCGAAGATTTAGCCGAGGCGCGTCGGCTGGCGGAAAGGTTGGGGTGAATAAAGCAAGAGGCACGGGAACATCCCGTGCCTCTCTTGCTGCAACTTCCGACTTTGGTGCTAGAACAACCCGACGATCTTCCCCGTCTCAAGGTCGATGTCGATGTCCATGTAGGCCGGATGCGTGGCCAATCCGGGCATGGTGCTCATCCTGCCGATCAGCGGGTAGATGAAGCCCGCACCCACGCTGGCACGCACCTCGCGCACGGGAAGGATGAAGCCTTTGGGCACGCCCTTCCAGTTGGGGTCGTGGCTCAGACTGAGGTGGGTCTTGGCCATGCAGATGGGCAGGTTGCCGAAGCCTGCCCGCTCATAGGCGGCGATCTGCTCCTCGGCCAGCGGCTCGTAGCTCACACCATCCGCACCGTAGATGGTCGTAGCGATGTGCTCAATCTTCTGCTTGATGGACCACTCCAGCGGATAGAGGAACTGGAAGTTGCTGGGCTTCTCGCAGGCCGCCACAACGGCCTCAGCCAATGCAGCAGCGCCCTTGCCGCCATCTGCCCAGTGCGTGCACAGCACAGCGTCCTCTGCCCCCTGCGAGACGGCATACTCGCGCACCATCTCCATCTCGGCGGGCGTATCGGTGGCGAAGCCGTTGACGGCTACTACCACCGGAATGCCGAAGCGCAGCGCATTCTTGATATGCACACCGAGGTTGGGCAGGCCGGCTTCCAACAGAGCCAGATTCTCCTTTGTGTAGGCCTCATCTAGCGGCTTGCCGGGCGTCACCTTGGGGCCACCGCCGTGCATCTTCAGCGCACGCACCGTCGCCACCAGCACCACGCAGTTGGGGATGAGGCCGGAGTAGCGGCACTTGATGTTGAAGAACTTCTCCATGCCGATGTCCGCACCAAAGCCGCTCTCTGTGACCACGTAATCTGCCAGTTTGAGCGCGATCTGGTCGGCCACAATGGAAGAGTTGCCGTGTGCGATGTTGGCAAACGGCCCGGCATGGACAAAGGCGGGCTGGCCCTCCAACGTCTGCATCAGGTTGGGCATCAGGGCATCCTTGAGCAGCACCGTCACCGCCCCGGCCACGCCAAGCTGCTCCAGCGTGACGGGCCTGCCCTTCTTGTCCATCGCCACTACCACCCGACCGACGCGCTGGCGCAGGTCTTTCAGGCTGGTGGCAAGGGCTAGGATCGCCATCAGCTCGCTGGCTACGGTGATGTCGTAGCCGCTGCGACGCGGGAAGATGGGGCTGGGCGAGCCGTCGGGCATGGTGCGTTCTTCCTCCCCCAACCCGATCTCAATGCTGCGCAGCACACGGTCGCACACATCCACCACGCGGTTCCAGGTGATAGTCTTGGGGTCGATGTCAATGCGCGTAATGCCGGCTTTAGCCAGCTGCTCATCCGTCTGGCGACTCTCGTGGTACATGCGCGTATCCAGTGCCGCCGCCACCAGATTGTGTGCCAC
>DAOTYL010000017.1:0-8369 GCA_034434955.1 Anaerolineae bacterium
CGTCACAGGTGTCCAGCGCCAGCTGAAGAGATCGAAAACAGCGTGGTGCGCCGGATTGCCGTAGAAGTTCGGCATGAGGAAGGCCAGCACGTGTCGCGCCGGATAAGCCCACGCCCGCACCTGCTCCAGCGGGACGGCCCCCTCGCGGAAGCTGCGGCTGGCGAGTTCATAGGCGGGGACGATCTGCACTGCACTTAGCGCCAACCCGGCCAGCACCATCGCCGCAAGCCATACTGCACGCAGAGCCAGCCAGCGCAGCGGCTTCTCGTGCCTGCCGCGCCGACCCTCCGCGATCAGCCGCCAGATGGCGTAGAAGCCCATCACGATCAGCGTGAAGTAGAGCGCTTCCACATGCCCGGCTAGGGCGGCCATCCCCAGACCAAGCGCACCTATCACCGCCCAGGGGAGCGTGGCAGGTTGTCCGCCGATGGGCTGCTGGCGGATCGCCAGTTCCAGCATCGCCAGTTCCAGCGGCAGCCAGGCTGCCGTGGCGACGATCATGGGGAAAACGTTGCCGATGATCATGAAGCCGCTCAGCTGGTAGGTCAGCGCGGCGATGAGCGCAGCGGGGCGCCGCAGACCCAGCACGCGCCCCAACACGTGGGCGTTGAGGCCGGCGATCCACAATTGCAGGACGGCAAACCAGCCGAAGGCCGTCGCTGGTGGCAGGATGAGGAAGAGCAAGCTGAAAGGGTAGAGCATGGAGGACTGGCCCGCCGCAAGGAACGGCGACCCGGCCAGAATGTTAGGCTGCCAAAGAGGGATGTTGCCTGCGGCGAGCTGCTGGCGGGCAAACTGCTTCCAGGCCAGATTTTCCAGCACCAAATCGGCGATCAGGGCGTTGTGCGGCTGGCGTACGCCTACTTCATCGGCCAGAGCGCGGTAAGGCTGCCAGCGGTAGAGCACATCGGCGGGGAGCATTGTCCTGCCGCCCAGCGTTTGGGGAAAGAAGACGATCAGCGGGATGGCCAGCAGTAGGGTGGCGATCAGCAGATCAGGCAGGGCGCGGCGCAGGCGTTCGTTCATGGGGCCTCTCACCAGCGGAATTCACAGCGGCGAGTGTACCCCATTTGGCGGAGGTTGTCAGAATCACGGGGTCTCTCGTGTCTGGCGCATCCTATGTGCGGAGTAGGGGATTGTCTACCCCAGCGCCACGTCCAGCAGCATCATCACTGCAAAGCCGAGGATGGCACCCATGGTGGCAATATCGCCGTGGCCGCTGCGTTGAGCTTCCGGCACCACTTCCTCAATCACGACGAAGATCATCGCGCCGGCGGCGAATGCCAGCGCATAAGGCAGCAGCGGGCGCATGAGGAGCACCGCCCCCGCCCCTAGCATACCGGCTACTGGCTCTACCACTGCCGAGAGTTGCCCATACCAGAAGCTCCTGAACGGCGAGACGCCCTCACGGCGCAGTGGCATGGCAACGGCGACCCCTTCGGGGAAATTCTGCAGGCCAATGCCGATCGCCAATGCGACCGCTCCGGCCACGCTCGCTTGCGGCAGGCCGCTCGCCGCCGCGCCAAAGGCGACGCCCACCGCCAGCCCTTCAGGAAAGTTGTGCAGGGTGATGGCGAGGATCAGCAGGATAGTGCGCTGCCAGGTTGTCTTGAGGCCCTCGGCGCTCTCCAGTGGCAGGCCGCGATGCAGGTGCGGCAGCACAAAGTCCACGCCGCGCAGGAAGGCTGCGCCCAGCAGGAAGCCCACCACCGCCGGAAGCCACTGCGGGACGCCTATCTGGGCGGATATCTCGATCGCGGGTGCCAATAGCGACCAGTAACTGGCGGCGATCATCACGCCTGCCGCAAAGCCCAGCATAGCGTCCAGCAGGCGGCGGCTGACCTGCCGGGTGAGGAATACGCTGGCCGCCCCCAGCGCTGTCACGCCCCAGGTGAAGCCGGTAGCCAAAAGCGCTTGGGTCACGGGATGAAGATCGCGCAGCAGTTCTATGAGGCTCATATTCCCCAGCCCGCCGTTCTATTTTAGGTGTACCTAAATGATAGATTGTGTGGGGCGAATTGTCAAAATGAGGCGAGAAGCCCAGTATGCGGAGAGACCGACGGGGCGCAGCAGAAAAGCAATGGCTTTTTCGGCAAGGGCTTACGGCCGTTACTCCTCTTGCCAGCCCTCCAGCACCTTCTTGAGGTCCACCATGAACCAATCCGCCGCCGCGCCATCCAGCACGCGGTGGTCGAAGGTCAGCGTCAGGTACACCATGGGGCGGATGGCGATGGCGTCGTCCTCGGTCACGATGACGCGCTTCTGAATGGTCCCCACCCCCAGAATGGCCGTCTGTGGCTGGTTGATGATGGGCGTGGCGAACAGGCTGCCGGAAACGCCGTGATTGGTGATGGTGAAGGTGCCGCCCTGCACCTCATCGGGCGCCAAGCGGCCTTGGCGGGCGCGCTCGGCCAGATCGTTGATCTGGCGTGCCAGCCCAATGAGCGATAGCTCATCGGCGTGGCGGATCACGGGCACGATCAGCCCCTCGTCAATCGCCACCGCCATGCCGATGTTCACCTCGCGGTGCAGCAGGATGCCCTCCTCCATCCACTGGCTGTTGACCATCGGGTGTAGGCGCAGGGCTTTAGCCGCCGCCGCCACAAAATAGGCAGTGAAGGTGAGGTTAACGCCGCGTGCGGCATACTCTTCCTTGTGGGCAGCACGGTGGGCGATGACGCGGCTCAAGTCGGCCTCAAACACGGTGGTAACGTGGGGGGCGGTGTGCAGTTTGCTCAACACCATGTGCTCGGCGATGCGCCGCCGCATCTTGCTAAGCGGCACCACTTCACCGGGCCTTCCGACGGCGGGCGGGGCCTTGTGAACATGATCGGGCGGAGCGACGGGCGCAACGGGTGCGGCGGCCTGCTTGTAGAGATCGTCCGTCGGCTTGAAGAGGTCGCCTGACCCAGGGACTTCCCAGGGGGCGGGCTGCGCCTCAGCGATGACAGCGGGTGCTGCTTCGCCGCGCTGTAGGCGCTCCACATAGGCCAGAATGTCCTTCTTGGTGACGCGCCCCCCGCGCCCTGTCCCACGCACGCGGCTGACGTCCACGCCGTGCTGCGCGGCGATATTGGCCACGACCGGTGAGATGCGCGGGCCGCGCTCAGGCCGCCCACCATCGCTGCTGCGAGCGGCGGTGGGAGCTGCTTCGGCAGTGGTTGCTTCAGTGGCGGTTGCTTCGGCGGCTTGGGCTGTGACAGGCTGGGGGGCAGACGGCACTTCCTCGCCCGGCTCACCGATCAGCGCCAGCACCGTCCCGGCACGCACCGTCTGACCCTCCGGGACGTAGATCGCCAGCAGGACACCTGAGGCGGGGGAGGGGATTTCCGTATCTACCTTGTCGCTCTCCACGTCCAGCAGGGCCTCGTACTGCTCCACACGCTCGCCAACCTGCTTCAGCCAGCGCCCGACGGTTCCTTCCACAACGCTTTCCCCCAGCTGGGGCATCACAACCTCTGTTGGCATAAGTCGTTCTCTCTTTCTTTACCCCTGCCGCATGTTTAGTACCCTGCCAACTCGCGCATCGCCTGCGCGATCTTCTCTACGCTGGGCATAAAGAAATCCTGCATGGAGTGTGAGAAGGGCACACCGGGCACATCCGGGCCTGCCAGTCGGCGGATGGGGCCATCCATCCATTCAAAGGCCTCATCGGCGAGGATGGCAGCGATCTCTGCACCGTAGCCCAGAAAACGGTTGTCCTCATAGACGATGAGTGCCTTGCCGGTCTTCTTGAACGACTCAAGGATGGTCTGTTTGTCCAGCGGGGCCAGCGTGCGGATGTCCACCACCTCGGCCTGAATGCCATCCTGCGCGGCGACCATCTCGGCGGCTTGCAGGGTGTAGAAGTGCATCATGCCGTAGGCGTACACCGTCAGGTCGCTGCCGCTGCGCGTCACCTGCGCCGGGCCGATGGGCACCGTGTACTCGCCCTCCGGCACCTCGCCGCGGATGAGGCGGTAGCCTTTCTTTGGCTCGAAGAACAGCACGGGGTTGGGATCGCGCACGGCGGACTTGAGCAGGCCCTTAGCGTCGCGTGGGTTGCTAGGCACGACTACCTTAAGGCCCGGCACGTGGGCAAAGAAAGCCTCCACGCTCTGCGAGTGGTACAGCCCCCCGCCGATCCCGCCACCGTAGGGCGCACGGATCACCAGTGGGACGGGCCACTGACCATCCGAGCGGTAATAGAAGCGTGCCGCCTCGTTGACGATCTGGTTAAAGGCCGGGTGGATGAAGTCGGCGAACTGGATTTCACAGATGGGGCGCATCCCGGCCAGCGCCGCGCCGATGCCGATCGCCACGATGCTCAGCTCGGCCAGCGGTGAATCGATCACGCGGTTAGGGCCGTATTTGTCGTACAGGCCCAGTGTGGCGCGGAACACGCCGCCGCGCGGCCCCACATCCTCGCCGGTGATGAACACGCGCTCATCGCGGGCTAATTCCTCGTCCATCGCCTCGCGGATGGCATCAATCAGCGTCATTTCTGGCATTGAACTCATCACTCCTTGCGGTTAGCGGTTGGCCAAAACAACTAACCACCGCCGTTCTCCAGATGGGTCGCTCATTCTCCTGGTGAGGGGGCAAACAGTTTCTCCAGCGCATACTCCGGCGGCGGGTACGGAGCCGCCTCAGCGGCTGCCTGCGCCGCGTCGATCTCCTCGCGGGCCTGCGCTTCGTAGGCAGCGATCTTCTCTTCGGTCAAGATGCCGCGCTCCAACAGGTAAGCCTGATAGCGCATCAGCGGGTCGCGCTGTTTCCAAGCCTCCACCTCCTCACGGGTGCGGTAGGTGCGGTCATCATCATCCGAAGAGTGCGGCACGGGACGGTAGGTTTTGGCTTCCAATAGGGTGGCGCGCATCTTGCTCTGGGGGTTGCGGGCACGCTCAACGGCCTCTTTCATAGCGCGATAGCAGGCCAGCACATCGTTGCCATCCACGATTACCCCTTGCACGCCGAACATCGGTGCGCGGTCGGCGACGTTCTGCACGGCCATCTGCTTGTGGACGGGCACCGAAATGGCGTAGATGTTGTTTTCCACGATGCAGATGAGGGGCAAGTTGTGCACCCCGGCCCAGTTCATCCCTTCGTACCACTCGCCTTGGCTGGTCGATCCTTCCCCAAGACTGGTGATGACCACCCGATCCTCACCCCGCAGCTTCACCGCCAATGCCATCCCTGCTGCCTGCGGCACTTGCGTCGCCACCGGGCTAGAGCCGGAGACAATATTCAGCCGCCGCGATCCCCAGTGCGAGGGCATCTGACGCGCTCCACTGGTCGTCTCACCTTGCTTGCCATAAAGGGCCAACATGAACTCGCGCGGGGTGTAGCCCAACGCAAGGTTTAAGGCCAGATCGCGGTAGTAGGGATGGACGTAATCATAGCCCTTGCGGATGGCAAAGGCCGTTGCCACTTGAATGGCCTCATGGCCGAAACCGGAGATGTGAAAAGCGATCTTGCCCTGACGGTGGAGCACCCAGCCGCGCTCATCCAGCCGCCGCGAGCGCAGCATCTCCCAGTACATTTGCTCCAGCGCTTGCTCGTCAAGCTCAACTCCCGCATCGTCAATCTTGGTCTGCGGCTGCAGCTTGGTTTCCATCTCTCTCCCCCTTGGGCCGTGCGGGGATGTCGTGGACGGCATCTGAGGCACGGCAATTTATACTGCGCGGATAAATTATATCATATTTGGGCGGGGAAGGAAGCGCCCCTCGTCGCAGGGATGTGGAACTTGGATGCGCAAGGTATGGCGTCATTTTGGCCGCTGTGCCGAATAGCATACAATCGTAAGCAGGTCTCCGCCAATGTCAAAAAGGAGTTGCTATGTCGTTCATCATCACCCTGTACGTGCGTGAGGGGATCGTCATGGCCAGCGACAGCCGGCTGACGCTCTCCGCACGGCAGGAGCAGGGCAATACGCAGATCATCCAGCTGGGCGTGGGCCTCTCCGACTCCACCTACAAGACGTTCCTCACGCTGAATAACATCGGCCTTTCGGTCTTCGGGGCGCCGGATGTACAGGGCGTGCCCATCAGCGGCTATATTGAGTCGTTCATCAATGAAGAGGTCCACCGCCGCGACCTCAGCGTGGACGAAGTGCCGCAGGCGTTGGTGGATTATTTCAATCGGCTGGAGGTCTCGCCTGATAGCGGCTTTCTGGTGGCGGGCTACAAGCAGGGTGAGGGCGGCCCCGAACAGCACGTATGGGAGGCGCTTATCAAAACAGGGCGCATCACGCGGCTGAACCGCCCCGGTCAATGGGGGGCCTCGTGGCGTGGGGTAACGGACATCCTCACGCGGCTGCTGATGCCGGTGGGCATGATGGGCGAGGACGGCGAGTTCAAACCGCTGCCGCACTTTCCCATTCAGTGGGGGTTCTTCACGCTACAGGATGCCATTGACTACGCCCGCTACGCTGTGCAGGTTACCGCCGACACGATGCGCTTCCATCCGCGACCCAAGATCGTCGGCGGGCCGGTGGATATTCTGGTCATCAAGCCGCAGGAGGCCTTCTGGGTGAAGGTCAAGGATTTGCAGGCATGAGGAGGTGGCTGGGGGACGGCGTCTCCACTCACCGGCGAACGTTGGTTGAGGCTGCCCCATACCCTCCGGCTCGCCTTGCCTCACCCTCCCCGAAGCTGCGAGAGAGGGATAGGAGGTGAGGTGCATATGCAGGACACCTCTCTCGTGCTACCATTACATTACAACTCACCGATCTAGCGTGGCGCTTCTCAGGAGTCTCTATGAGCGATCCCCTCAGCGGCAAGCAGGTGCTGGTCCTTGGGCTGGCGCGGCAAGGCACGGCGCTGGTCAAGTGGCTGCACAGCATCGGCGCACGGGTCATCGCCAGCGATCTGCGCCCCGCCGATCAGCTCGGCGATGCGCTTAAGGAGATCGGCGGGCTGACCTTGCGCACCGTGTTGGGCGAGCATCCCCCTGACCTGCTGGACGGCACGGACCTCATCTGCCTCTCCGGTGGTGTGCCCACCGATGCGCCTATCGTGCAAGAAGCACTGCGGCGCGGCATCCCCCTCAGCAACGATGCCCAATTGTTCATGGAGCGCTGCCCTTGCCATGTGATCGGTATCACCGGCTCGGCGGGCAAAACGACCACCACCGCCTTGGTCGGCAAGATGATAGAGGCTGCCGGTATGCTGCCCTGGGTAGGCGGCAACATCGGCAACCCACTCATCGCCGATCTGCCCTACATCAAGCCCAGCGATATCGCTGTGATGGAGCTTTCCTCCTTCCAGTTGGAGATCATGACGGCCAGTCCGCATATTGCTGCCATTCTCAACATCACCCCCAACCACCTTGACCGCCACAAGACGATGGAAGCCTACATCGAGGCCAAGGCACGCATCCTAGATAATCAGGTGGTGGGCGATGTTGCCGTGCTGGGACATGACGATCCCATTGCCTACTCGCTGCGCCCGCGCGTGCGGCATGAGCTGGCCACCTTCAGCGCGACGGTACCCGCCGATGTGGGGGCTTGGCTGGTGGGGGACAAGGTGGTGTGCCGCCCCACTTTCATCGATCCCATGCAGCCGGTGTGTACCATGGCAGAGATTCCCTTGCGCGGCGCACACAACGTGCTGAACGTGTTGGCCGCCTGCGCCATCGCTGGTGCAGCAGGTGTGCCGGTCGAGGCCATGCGCGAGGCCATTCTGAAGTTTCGCGGGGTGCCGCACCGTCTGGAACTGGTGCGTGAGTGGCAGGGCGTGCGCTTCGTCAACGACTCTATCGCCACCGCGCCGGAGCGCGTCATCGCTGCGTTGGAGGCGTACAAGGACGATCCGGTGCTGCTGCTGCTGGGTGGGCGGGATAAAAAGCTGCCCTGGGAGGAACTGGCCGCGCTGGCCGTGAAGCGCTGCCGTGCGGTCATTACGTTTGGCGAGGCGGGGCGCATGATCGCCGAGGTGATGGCGACGGCACGGGCGCTCTTCTGCACCACCACGCCCATTGAGCAGGTTAGCACACTGGAGGAAGCCGTGCTGCTGGCTACCCGTATGGCCACCGATGGCGATGTGGTCCTGCTGGCGCCCGGCTGCACAAGCTTCGACGCCTACAAGGACTTTGAGGAGCGCGGTGAGCACTTCAGGAAGCTGGTGGGGAGGTTGTAACCCGCACCCTTTGGTTTTCTCTCCCTTTGGTGGAGAGGAAATAGCAGGGGCGAGGACGGCTTTTCTCTGTAAGGGGTGAGGGTATCCTATGGCCGTCACAACACGAGATCAAATTCCCTCCGAAGAGGGCAGCCCGGTCGCACCGCCCGCGCCGACCGTATTTGATTTCGACATCTACCTACTGCTTATCGTCGTGGCGCTGCTGGCCATCGGCCTGCTAATGGTTTACAGCACCACCTTTGACTGGAGCTA
>DAOTYL010000018.1:0-4140 GCA_034434955.1 Anaerolineae bacterium
AAGTTCACCTTACTGCTGCCCACCGGCACGTACGCCTACCAGCAGTTCACACTGTATGCCACAGCGGCGCAGGACTACACTGCCGTCAAGGTCAAGATTGAGTATGCTGCCTCCGGCGGAAAGCTGTATGTGGACGACGTGAGCCTCGCGCAGACCAACTGACTTCACCCCCACCCCCACCCTCCCCCTTGCAAGGGGGAGGGTAGGGGATACTGTGTTCCCGCGGCAGGGGTAACCTACTTCAGCGAGAGGACCTCCTCCAGCGGCGTGTCGTTGATGAAGAAATGCACCTCGCTAACGGTGGGAAACTGAAGCGCCGTCTGGATGAGCTGCGCCTCCACACGCGGGTTGTCACACACACCACCCAGCATCATCGTGCCCACCAGATTGACGGTCGCTACGCCATCCTCAATCACCGCCCGCTCTACCCTGAGATCGGACAGATAGAGCGCATTGTACAGGCCAGATTGGCCATAGAACTGTGACGTTCAGCAAGGCGGTGCGCGCAGCCTCCAGCGGCGCGGTGGTGGGTTCCACCGTCACCTCGACGGCAACAGCACTATCCCCACAACCTACCGCCGGGCCGGACTACCCTCCATCCTCAAGGGCGATGAGGTAGATTTGCACGCGGTCAACGGTAGGCAAGGTCGGCTCGACGGTCGGTTCAGCAATCGGCGGAGTGTCGGTCGGTGAGGCGGTGAGGAGCGGTGGCGTGGGCACCGCGCACGCTCCAAGCACAAGGGCCGCAGCGACCAGTACAGCAGCACGGAAGGGGTAACGCTTCACAGTAGCCATACCTCAAATAATGTCCAACACGCGCCGGCGCTTCAGGTCGGCACTCAGGCGCAGCCCCACTCCGCAGAGCGGATGAGTGGGAGTGCTTGTGTATTGTCACCACACTCGCTAATATTGGCAAGCGTCTGATCCGACTCTGCATCTGTGAGGGAACGGCAATGAGCGAACTGAGCGTCCGTCCGGTTTCCAGCAAGGCGGAGCAGCAGGCCTTCCTGCGTATGCCCTGGGTCGTGTACCGCGACGATCCCTGCTGGACCCCTCCGCTGTGGCGCGATCACGTCCGCTTTTTCGATGCGGCACACAACGCGGAACTGAAGCACATCGACTTTCAGCCGTTTGTGGCCTGGCGCGGCAGCCAGCCGGTGGGGACGATCATTGCCCACGTCAATCACGCCTACAACGCCTTTCAGGAGGCCAACGTAGGGTGGTTTGGGCAGTTTGAGGTCCTAGAGGATGAGGAGGCTGCCCATGCTCTGCTGCGCACGGCGGAGGAATGGCTGCGGGCAAAGGGCGTTGAAGCCATGCTCGGCCCGGCGACCTTCAGCAGCAACAGCGAATGGGGCCTACTGATCGAGGGCTTTGAGCACCCCCAGATGATCCTCATGCCGCACGCCCGCCCTTACTATCGGCGCTTGGTGGAGAGTTACGGCTTTGAACCCGAGATGGACCTGCTGGCGTGGTACTTCAACGGGGAAGATTGGGGAGGTAAGAAGGCCGACAAAATCCCTGAGAAGCTGACGCGCGTGGTGCAGAAGATCAAGCAGCGCAAGAACTTCACGGTGCGCAACCCGAACATGCGCCGCGTGAACGAGGAGATCGAGCGCATCAAGGTTATCTACAATCAGGCCTGGGCCAGGAACTGGGGCTTTGTGCCGCTCAGCAATGAAGAGATCGACATGATCGCCGCCCAGCTGGTAGATATCGTGGACCCCCGCATCGCCTTCTTTGTGGAGGTAGAAGGGCGTCCGGTGGCGTTTGCGCTGCCCTTGCCCAACCTCTACGAGCCGTTGCGCAAGGCACGCTGCAAGCCCGGCGAGCCGCACTGGTGGCAACTGCTGCGCTTGCTCTGGCATTGGAAGGTAGGGGGCATCCGCAGCGTGCGCGTGTGGGGTTTGGGGGTGCTGGAAGAGTACCGCGCTTCCGGCGCAGATGGCCTGCTTTACTACGAGATGCTCAAGGCAGGCCTGCCGCTAGGCTATGTGGATATTGAGATGTCTTGGGTTTTGGCCACCAACGAGATGATGAACCGCGCCGTCGCCAGCCTCGGCGCGAAGGTCTACAAGACGTACCGTATTTACAAGAAGCCGCTCACCTGAGCGTCAAGCGGGGGCCAAGCGTGACGGGGAGGGACAAGATCAAGGTCGTCATCGTGGACGACGAGCCAGAAACGGTCAGCCTCTTGGCAGCCTTCCTCGGGCTGTTTGACTGCGAACCGCACGGGGTCTACACCGGCCAAGCAGGTCTTAAAGCGGTAGCCGAACATCGCCCCGATGTGCTGATCCTCGACCTGATGCTGCCCGATATAGACGGGCTGGAGGTCTGCCGCCAGCTGCGCCAGCAGCCCGACACGCACAGCCTGCCCATCGTGATCCTCTCGGCGCGTACCTCACCGGAGGATGTCAAGCTGGGCTACGCTGCGGGCGCCACGCGCTACCTCAAGAAGCCCATCGATCTGGATACGCTGCTGGAGGAGGTGCGCCGCGTCGCGGCGCTGAAGCGCCATCAGGCCCCCTCCGAGGCTGAACAGCAGGCCGACGCCGATCACCAGCCCCACAAAACCCGCCGTCCTCTGTAGAGACGCAGCCCCGCTTCCGGAGGATGCAGCCCCCGGTTTAAACGCTCTCCGCTATTTGCTCACCATACCGCAACAAGCCGCGCATCACGGACTCGTCGCCTGCCTCGGCGTAGATGCGCAGCAGCGGCTCGGTGCCGCTGGGGCGGATCAGCAGCCAGCTTTCGTCGGCCAGGATGTACTTCACACCATCCAGATCGGAGACCTCCTGCACCCGCACACCGGCGATCTCCGACGGTGCGTCGTCACGCAGGCGGGCCACCATCTCTTTCTTGGCCACCGGACGCCGTAGGCGCAGGTCGATGCGAGCGTAGTGCGCTGGGCCAAGGTCGGCGTGCAGATCGTCCACCAGTGCCGCCAGCGGTTGGCCGGATTGGGCGATCACCTCCAGCAGCAGCAAGCCCATGAGGATGCCGTCACCTTCGGGAATGTGGCCTTTTATGCTCATGCCGCCCGACTCCTCGCCGCCCATGAGCACATCACCCTGCATCATGAGGTCGGCGATGTGGTTGAAACCCACCGGTGTCTCTTTGAGCGGCAGGCCATGGCGGCGGCAGAGGCGGTCTATCAGGCGCGTGGTGGAAACGGTGCGCACGACCGTGCCCCTCATGCCGCGCACCTCTACCAGATAGCGCAGGATGAGGGCAAAGATGCGGTGTGCATCCACAAAGCGCCCCTCCCCGTCCATCGCGCCGATGCGGTCGGCGTCGCCATCGGTGGCGAGGCCCACCTCGCCCAGCCCGGATTGGATCGCCGCCGCCAGCGCCGCCAGATACTTGGCCAGCGGTTCCGGATGAACGCCGCCAAAGCCGGGGTTCATCTCGCCGCGGATCTCGTGCACCGGACAGCCAGCTCCGCCCAGCAGGGACTTGATATAGCCCCGCCCGGCGCCGTACATGGGGTCGTGGACCACGCGCACACCCGCTCGGCAGATGGCGTCAAGGTCAACCAGTGTGCGCAGGTGAGCGAAATAGGCCGGAGCCGGATTGTAGCGCTCGATCAGCCCTTGTTGAAGCGCTGTCTCATAATCGGCCAGCACCGGCCCCCGCGCACGCTCCTCGTTATCGCGCAGGTGCACCTCCACGCGGCGGCACTGCTCCGGCAGCGCCGAGCCGCCGAAAGCCGCCTTGAGCTTAACACCGTTGTAGCGCGGAGCGTTGTGACTGGCGGTGATCATCACGCCGGCGGCGGCCCCTGTGTGCTTAACGGTGAAGGAAACGGCAGGTGTGGGCGTATCGGAGTTCGTGAGCAGGACACGGATGCCGTTCCCCGCCAGCACGCGGGCGACCTCTATGGCATAGCGGTCGGAGAGGAAGCGCGTGTCAAACCCTACCACAGCGTGCGGCTGTCCGCTGCCGTTCTCCTCCAGAATCAGGTCGGCGATGGCCTGCGCCAGCAGCCGTAGGTTGGCAAAGGTAAAAGTCTCCGAGATGACAGCACGCCAGCCGTCGGTGCCGAAACTGATGGTCATAAATCCTCCTGAGGGCAGTGGTTGGCAGTCGGCGATTAGCAGACGCTACCGCTTATAGCCTATCAGTAGGGGATTTGCAAGT
>DAOTYL010000019.1:0-13489 GCA_034434955.1 Anaerolineae bacterium
TGCGGGGGGCATCGTGGGACCACAACAGAGTTTCTGGCTTGCTGTGCGCAGCGGGCCGGAGCCTGGCAAGCAATACCGCCTGATGGGTGAAGCCATCTATCTAGGGCGGCATCGCAGCAATCACATCACCTTTGCCAGCCAAGATGTCTCGCGTCACCATGCCCGCCTGATCTTCACAGGGGCAGGCTATGCCATTGAGGACTTGGGAAGCAGCAACGGCACCTACGTCAACGATGAGCGGGTCGAAGGGCTGCGTCCTCTCGACAATGGCGATGTGATCCGCTTGGGGAGCAGCATCGTCCTGGCTTACATGGCCCTTGCCGAAGCCGCTGTGGCCCCCCTCGGCGCCGAGCCGCCCCTTACCCCCACCAGCCCGCAGGTCAGCCCCCGCCAGGCGATGGCCGTCACTGCGCCGATGGCCGCTGCAGAGGAACAGGCACAGAAGCGTCCCTTTCTGGGCGGCTGGATGAGGCAAGCATGGGTTGTGGTAGGAGCAATTGCCACCTGCATCGGCCTGATCACCTCATTCTTTATCGAAGGCCCGCAAGTGCTGGACTACGTGCGTCGCAGCGTGCTGCATCTGCCTGAACCGCCCCCTTGCCAGCCAGCTGACGCCGACGAGGTGCTGATTCTGGTAACCGACTTTGAGCAGGAGGGCGTGAAGGCCGATGCACGCATTTATCGCAGCCTTGCCGAACGGGTTGCTTCCAGCAACCTACAAGGCGTGCGGGTGGAACGCATTGAGGGGGTTAAACCGCGCACGAGCGCCGAGGCGGTTGATTTGGGAGAGCGTTGCAACGCTACGCTGGTCATCTGGGGCTTTGCCGATGGACTCGGCATTGAGCCGCAGTATGAGGTTGTCCGCAATCAGGAGATTGTCTATGCCCCGCGCAACGTGGGGATGATCGCTGCCGACGACGTCCCCACCTTCCGTGCCTATGTGGCCGAGGCGGTGCCCAACCAGTTCGAATATTTGATGCTCTTCACGCTGGGGCAGATCGCTTACTTCCGGGGGGAGTACGAAAGAGCTATCACTGCGCTAGATGAAGCGCTGGCCATCGACCTGGGTGAAGAGGCGGAGGAGCTGGAAACCTACCTCGCCTACTACTATCGAGGGTCGGCGAACCTGACGCTGAAGCGTTACGATGCGGCGCTTACCGACCTCGACCGCGCCATCGAGTTGAACCCCTTCCACAGTCTCTCCTACTATGCACGCGGCTACGTGCACATCGGCACCGCCGAGTACGCCCTTGCTGTGGAGGACTTCTCCCACGCGATTGAGCATGACCCCTCCCAGCCGATGTTTTACCTGGATCGCGGTTGGAGCTATTCCCAGATGGGTGAGAATCGGGCTGCCCTTGACGATTGGAACCGAGCGCTGGAGCTGGACCCCAACTATGCCCTCGCTTACAATAACCGCGCCTACGTGACAGCGTGGATGGATGGAGACCTCGCGCAGGCGCTGGCCGATGTCAACCGCGCCCTTGAACTTGACCCGCAGGACGGCAGCTTCTACGACACGCGCGGCTATGTTTACTACAAGATGGGTGACTACGCCGCCGCGTTGGTGGACTTCAACAAGGCATTGAGCATGGGTGAGACCTTCGCCCATTATGGCCTGGGGCTGGTGTACGAGGCGCTCAACGAGCGCGAGCGTGCTGTTGATGCTTACACCCGCTTTCTGGCACTCTACCCTGCTGCCCCCCAGAGCAAGGACGCCCGTCGGCGCCTGACGGCGCTGGGAGGATAGTAAAGCGCGGTTCTGCCTTTGCGCGTCTCCGTTGTTGGCCGCTGGAAATCTGCGGCGGGTGCTTGGTGTGCCGTAGTGCGGCAACCCTGTGAGTGCCTACGTAGATGGGCGGCCCTGGAGGAAACCCAGCACCTGCTCTAGCACTTCGTCCGGCGTGAGGTCATCGGTGAAGATGTACAAGTCGCAGTGGGCGCGGGCATGGCTTAGGCGTTGATGCTCTTCCTCTAGTTGTTGCGGCCCCCAGGCCAGCATCCGACGGCGCTGGCAGGCAGCCTCATAGCCCACGTCCAGATAGATCAACGCATCCGGCTTGGCGACACGCTGCCACATATCCGGAACGTAGGAATGCTCCTGCGCCACGTGACGGGCATCGTATCCCCGCACGCGCAGTGCCGTCACTAGTGTAGACTTGCCTGCTGCGCTCGGCCCCACCACTGCCACGCGCAGCGGGCGCCCCTCACCCCCGCTTGCGGGTGCGTTCGGGGCGGTTCCACTGCGAGGCAAGCGCCCTGATCTCCGCCAGAGCGCCCACTACCGAGAGTACATCGCCTTCTTGGATCACGGCATCGGGCGGCGGCTGAAGGTTCACCTGCCCCTGAGACTGCACGAGCACGATGGACACTTTGAGCGCCTGCTCTATCTCCTCCATGCGCTTGCCTACTATCCGAGCGCGGGGCTGGACTTCAATGCGCCCCAGCGCCAGCACCTGATCGGCCACTTTGAAGGTCTGCATGATCTCCGTGCCAGTCGCCGCGCCAGCGAAAGCCGGCGCAGCCATCGCTGAAGCACTCATCACGGCGGCGATGTCAAAGCGTTCGGCCATCGGTGTGCCGAATTCATCGTCGAAGAGGCGCATCACCAGCCGAATGTCTTTGTCCAGTTCGCGCACGCGGCTGGCGATCTGCAAGTTGGCCAGATCGTTGTTGGTGCAGATGATGAGCGCGCTGGCCTGCTCGATCCCCGCCTGTTTCAGCACGTTTGCATCGCGGCCATCGCCGATGATGACAGGGATATTGTAGGAATGTGCCTCCGTCAGCCGCGTGGGGTCGGGATCGCGCTCGATGACGACCACATCCTCCCCCAGCTGGACCAGCTCGCGTACCACGCGAATGCCCAAATGCCCCAGGCCGATCACAACAATGTGATTTTTCATCGTTGAAGCCACCGCTACCTCCCACTGCGCTTCACGCGCCCGCCGGTTGAAGAGTAGCACGAAGAAATCGGTTGCTCCCTTTGCCAGAGCCATAAGGCCCAGCAGTGGCATGAGGAAAAAGTAAAGGTCCAGATACCACTCACGGGGAAAATCCAAGATAGGTTGAAGGAAAATCATGGTCAGCATGTGGAACAGCGCTTCCACGAAGCGCATGGGTTCCTCGTGCGAGAGGTTCCACAACAGGGCAAAGCTTGCCGCGCCGATGAATAGGATGCCCGCGAGCAGGATCAGCGCATCGCGGAACTCACGTATCAGCACCCATGTATCGCGCAGAGAGGCCGAGAGACGCCGCTTCCACGAGCGGCGGCGGTAAGCGGCGACAGCGGCAGCTCGTGTCGCTTGTGGCATATCTCCCCTCCTTCAAGGTCTGAACAGCGGCGGCACCGGAAAAGTGACGCTTAAACGGCGGGCCTCATCCCCATTGCCGGCGGCGACCGCCACCACCAGCACCGACATATCATCGCGGGGGCGTCCCTCATCACGGCGCAATGCCTCCGCCAGCAGCGCATCGGCGATGGCCTGCGCCACGTGCGGTTTGCCCCAGTGCTCAGCGTACAGTTTGGCTACTTGCAAAGGGACATCCAACGGTTGCCCGCGCTGTTCTCCGGCGCTTTGCACTCCATCTGTGTAGATGACGGCCACCATGCCCACCTGAAGCGGCAACTCGCTGATCTGCGGTTTGGTGCCCCGCTGCACACCGATGGGCGGCGTAGGGTCCTCAAGGCGGATTTGCTGATCGGCGGCCATCTGCACAATGACCGGGCAATGGCTGTTGCGTGAGAGGACGAGCGTCTTCGTCTCCATATCCACCGAAACGATGTTGAGGGTGGCGGAAACCTGTCCGCGCCGATGGAGGTAGAGATAATCATGGGTAGCGCGGGCGGCTGCGCCGTCACGTACCCCCTCCGCCAGCAGGGCGATGGCCTTGCTGGCTACCAGATGGCTGATAGCTTTGGCAGACTTGCCGGAACGCTGTCCATCGGCCAGCACAAACGACAACCCACCGTGCGGGCGCTCGATCATCTCCAATGAGTCACCGCTTTCGCTGGAGGCGTACTTCCCGATTTTGGCAACAGCAACCTGAATCTGCAAAGCGCCGCCTCCGGTGTGAAAGACCCCTTCTGGCTGTCACCCCCTCAGTGCCCGCTGGGCACCCTCGCGCACGCCTTCGGCGTCGAACTCACCCATTATCGCCGCTGCCAGCAGGGTGATGTGCACGCCTTCGGCTACTTCCAGTATCACCAGCCCTTCGTCGGAGCGCACCTCATTGACCGTGCCCACGATCCCTCCATAAGTGGTGACACGCACCCCCGGCTGAAGGTGCGCCACAAAGCGCTGGCGCCTGCGAAACTCCCGCTGGCGCGGCAAGACGAGCAGGGTGTACACCGCCGCTCCGAAGATAAGCAGGATTAACAAATCTGTGAGCAACGTTTGCAGTGGCATGCTTCCGCCCTCCGGTTATCCGCCGCCGATGGTCACCCGACCCAGCGGCACAGCATCTTGGCCATCCGATGTGAGCAAGCGTCGTCCGTCCGGATCGATCAGCCCGACGTACACCGTGTATTCGCCCGGCAGCAAATCGCCCGTCTCCATGCGACGCACATCGGCTACCCGCTCGCCCGCCGACCATACCGATGTTGGGTAGGCCCCATCATACGGCTCTGCTTCCTTTTGCGCCACAATGACTCCCTGTGCATCGCGCACCTGAACAAGGACGCTGTAATCGGCGTGGGGTGCACGGGCAGCCTCCCACATTAACAGCACTTCCAGCACCGCCGGGCTACTGCTCAATCGGTAGCCCAGCAGCACAAGGTCACCGAAGTCGGCACGGAGGCCGGATACTGCCCCCACGAATGCTGCCTCTGGGAACGGAATCTTGGCCACGGCGACCGTCTGCCATGTGACGTGAAAGGCATCAGCGCCGATGCCAACCTGCACATCGTAGACGCCTGGGGCAAGGCCGGGGGCAAGGTCCAGCGTGTGGAAGGTGGTGATCAGGCGGCGCGTGGGCCACCGCTGAAAGTCCAGCGTCTGTCCACCCAGCGCCGCCACCGTTCCATCACGCCCCCGAATGGCGATGGAGACATAGCGCCCTGCATCGACCGGCTCTTCCAACAGCCACTCTAGGCGCAGACGCCCCATGCGGCCGCCCTCCAGTGGCGCAAGCGGAAAATCGGTGGCGATGCTGTTGAGCACGATACCACCATCGTAGCGTACCATGCCTACCAGTTGCTCCACCAGCGGCGGCGGATCAATGGCCAGTGCCAGCACCACGACCTCATCGGAGGTAGGTGTCGTGGGGAAGTGGGCAACCTCGGTATAGGCGCGCTTGAACCAGAGATCGCCTTGCGCCGAGAGGGCGGCGAGCTCCTCCTGCTCCGAGGAATGCAGCACGAGGTAGCGAGGCTGATACTCACCCAACCACCACAAACGGTCGCCGCGTGCCAGCGCCTGCCTGATCTGCGGCTGGAGCCTACCGTAGTAGTCCAGCAGCGGACGCTGGGAGAGGTACCCTAATGTGCCGATTTGGGTAGCACCGACGAGCGCATCGGGCGGGGTGTTGTCGCGCAGCCACAATGCAGCCTCGACATATCCCCCCTCAACAGGGGCAGGGAACGGAGGGGGCCAGAGGGGGGCCGGGCGCGGAGGGACGGCTCCCAACGTGTAGAGGGTATGGGCAACAGCCCCGCCGATGGCCAGGATGGTCAGTGTAAGGGCCACCTGCCTCAACAGCAGCGGCTTGATATGCGCGGCGATCCAGTGCAGGCCCAGCCCCACCAGCATGCTCAACGCCGGTAGGAGTGGCGCAAATTGCCAGACATAGGCTGCCGCACGCAGGATGATCAGCACAGCGATGTGCATGACGGCCCAGCCGAGCAGCGGCAGTGCCCAGCGCTCCTTGCGCAGGCCCGCCACCCCGCACGCCGCGATCGGAAGGGTGAATGCCCACAGCGGAGAGAGCGCCCAGAACGCCCCGCCAAGCCTTGCCAGCCCCGCCAACGCATCCGCACCGATGGCCTCGGGCAGCGGTGTGCCGTTCAGCGCCTGCGACGGGGTGGGCAGCAAGGCTCCTCCCTCCACGCTGCGTGCCGTCCACAGCAGGCCCAGCGTCACAATGCCTATGTAAAGGCTGCCCGGTAAGGGGCGCAAGGGCCGTCCATTGAGCACCCCATCGGCGGCCAGCACAAAGGCCAACACGGCGGCCTCGGGGCGCATCAAAGTGGCGCAGGCCAGCAGGACCGCTGCTACGCTGCTCCATTCCTGCTCATACAGCCAGATGGCCCACAGGCCAAGCGCCATCCATAGCGCTGTCTCTGCGCCCAACATTGCCCACAGCAAGGGGAAGAGCAAGTAAAAAGCGGCAGCTGCCGTGGCAGTCGGCCAGCCTGCCGGACGGACGATGAGGTACAGCGCCACTGTGCCCAGCGCAATGGCTGTGATGCTGATGACATTGCCCACCAGTGGCAGGTCAGGAGTGAAGCCCGCCGCTACAGCAAGCAGCAGCACATAGAGCGGCGCTACCGCCTCGCTGAGCGTGGGCTGACCAGCGTTGTAGGCGAAGCCGCCTCCGGCAGCCAGATTCTGGGCGTAGCGGTAGGCGATAAAGTTGGAGTCCGCCTGCTGATCGTGGAACAGCACACCCAGCCCGGCGGCAGTCAGCAGCAAGGCCGGCAGGATCAATATCTCAAGGCGGCGTTTGACAGGCATAGCCGGGCAGGCATAAGCAGTGAGTGGTTGCTTGGTATGGCAATCAGCGCCCTTCTAGCTCCTGATCGATCACCGATTGGAAGACGCTTAACGGCTGGGCGCCGATAACGCGCACACCGTTGATGAAAAAGGTCGGCGTGCCGGTGATGCCGTAGTCCTGTGCATCGGTAACATCGCCGATGATCTCCTGGCGCATCGCGCCCGAATCCAGGCACTGGCGGAAGGCGCCCGTATCCAAACCGAGGTTCTCGGCCAACGCCACGTAGTCATCCACCGTGCTCTGTGCACGGAAGTTTTCAAACAGCGCATCGTGATAGGGCCAGAACTTACCCTGTTCGTCGGCACACTCAGCAGCTTCGGCATCGGCTTCGCCGCCTACCACCGGAAAGTCGCGGTAGACAAAACGGATCTGATCGCCATACTGCTCAAGCAGAGCAGGGAGTGTTTCATCACGGAAACGCTTACAGTATGGGCAGCGGAAGTCGCTGAACTCAACGATCACCACCGGCGCATTGCCGGGGCCAAGCGCGGGATCGTCATCCACGCTGACATTGTCCAGCCGCGAGGGTGGTTGTGTGGGTTGAGGGGCGGCCTGTGCCTGCACCGCACCGCGGAGGGCTGTCTCCAGCGCAGCAGTGGCGTCTTCCGCGCCGCGGTTGTAGGCCACAAGCGCCAGCCCGAAACCTGCCCCCAGGCCGATGAGGAAGGCGGCCAAGCCAACCCCTACGGTGATCAGCAGCCAGCGCGGGATGACGATGTGCTCGCTGTCAGGCGTTTCACGTTTACTATGTGAAGCAGTATCACGATTCATCGGCTACCTCAGGTCAAGTGGTTCGTGCCAACAACTTACGCAATCGGTGTCTGACACTGCCGGACGTGTGCCAGCAGATAGTAACCGGATCGGGGCTGCATGGCAAGCGCTCCCTGTTTCGCGTCTCTCGCAATTGTGTATAATGCGCCCCTGTGAAAGAGTTCATCGCCGAGGTGTGGCGCTTTCTGCTCGGAAGCCCTCATCACCCCATCTACCGACACGAGCTAGCAGGCTGGTCGCATCTGCGCCTGTGGCGCGGGCTGCGACGCGGCTGCCTGCCGGGCATGATCGCGCTGCTGGTGGGCACAGCAGGCTGCTGTGGCCTGATCACATTGGCTTCGCTGAGCGAATCGGACAGTGAGTGGTCGTTTGCTGCGCTGGCGGCCCTCTTCGGAATGCTGATCGGCGGTGAGATCGTGCGCTGGCTGGTGGGGTTGTTGGCCACTGCTGTCACAGCCACATCGATCAGTGCCGAGGTTGAAGCAGATACCTACGCCCTGCTGCGCATCACCCCCCTCTCGGCACGTGAGATTGTGTTGGCCAAGTTCGGCGCGGCGGTGCATCAGTTCCGCTTACCCGTGCTTGCCATCGCACTGATCCGCGCTCTGTTCGTACTAGGGACGGTGGCGTTCTTTGCCGCACTGATGGCAGGTAGTGCGCTGGAAGAGCCACTACGCTTACTACTTCCGTCCGTCGCTGCATCCGTGCCGCTGCAGACCAGCTACATCCTTGCCGGCGTGACGGCACTGTTGGCTGCGCTGTTCCTGCTGATCTACTTTCTGGCCAATCCTGCCCTGCTCACCCTTCTCTACGCTGCGGTGGGGATGCTGGCCTCCTCGTGGGCACGCACGCGCTCCGGCGGGCTGATGGCGGCGATCGGGCTGCGTGTGGCGCTGTGGACAGCGGCTTACATCCTCAGCCAAGCCTTCACGTTCTCGTTTTCGCTGCTCTCAATCCCTTTGAGCACGCTGCCCACCGCCCCGGTATGGTTGGAGCGACTTGCTGCCCTAGAGCCAAGCCTCATGGTGATGCTGGTGGCCTTCGGCATCGTGTTGTGGCTGGTCCTCGTCGTCGCCACACAGATGGGGTTGACGCTGCTGTTTCTCTACCTAGCGGTGCGCCGCGCCGAACGGCTGCCCTATGAGGGAAAGGTAGGGTTGTTGGCCTCCACAAGCAATTAGCGTAAAATTGAGTAAAATGGCTGCCCAAGCACGTTGATCATGCCCCTGGCCCAGCCATTGCCGCTGTAGAAGGAGTGGTCGGACTTATGGCACGCATTCTCGTTATCGACGATGACGCAAGCCTGCTCCAGATAATGAGCCTCATGCTCAAGCGGGCAGGCCACACACCGCTCCTCGCCAGCGATGGTCTGGAAGGCATTGAAATTGCTCGCAAAGCGCAGCCCGATATGGCCATCGTGGATGTCATGATGCCTGACATGAGCGGATACGAGGTCTGCCGCATCTTGCGTCAGGACCCACAGACCATGTCCATGCCGTTGCTGATCCTCACCGCGCTTTCCCAGCCGGAGCAGCGTGAATGGGCTGAGGACGCAGGGGCGGATGATTTTGTGACCAAGCCGGTCACCCGCGATGATCTGGTCAAGCATGTGGATTCCCTGCTGGCCAGCGGTCCGCGCAATCGGCCCGCGCCAACCGTCGAAGCCCCGCTGCCCCCTCCCCCGAGCGTTGTGGAGGCCACACCCCCTGCTGTGGAACGGCCGCCCATTGTCACCGGCCCGCTGGCCCCGCAACAGATCCCGGTCGGCTATCAACCCCAGCAGAAGACTATGTTGCCTGCGGTGGTAGCCGTGATGGGGTTAAGCAGCGGCGTAGGGGCGACCACGCTGACGGTCAACCTGGGATTGGGGTTGATGCAGTTCGGGCGCTCGTGCATCGTTGATTTGAATACGCAGGGTGGCAAGGTTGCTGTGCAATTGCGCATGGTGCCCCCACGCGCCACGTGGCGCGATCTGGTGCCTGTGGCTCCCGGCAGCGACAAGCGCCTGATCGGCAGCGCATTGATGCTTGGTCATCAGTCAGGCGTGGCCGTGCTGGCTGCTCCCCTCCAACCCGCTCAAGAGCGGCTGGCGGCTGACACCATAGAGTATGTTCTCAGCGTCCTCTCGGAGGGATTTGCGCGCATCGTTGTCGACCTGCCACCTGTGCTCAGCGCAATGAACATCGTCACTCTGCGCAAGGCAGCGCATATTGTGCTGGTAGTAGGGGATAATCCCGCCGACTTGTTGCTGGCCTCGGATGCGCTGGCCACCATTGACCAGCTTGGCCTGACGGGTGAGCAGCACCTGGTCTTCAATCATACCCGTCCACACGGGGTGACCTATGATCAGGTCATGGCGGCGCTGAACAAGCCGATTGCTGCCAATATCCCCTATGAACCGGAGCAGGTTAACGCTCTGACGCAAGGCATCCCGCTGGTCATGTCTCAACCCGGCTCGTTGTTCTCGCGCACGGTGTTGCAGCTTGCGCGGCAGCTCTGATGGCCCGCGCTTGTCCCAGCGGCTCGGTATCCACCTGCTTGCTTCTAGAAGTGGGAGAGCATGGACAGGCTGCTGGTTGTTGAGGACGAAGCCCCCACGCTAGAGGTGCTGCGTCGCTACCTTGAGCTTTTCGGCTATGAGGTCATCGGCAGTACAACGGGCATGGACGCCATCCAGAAGGCCATTGAATATCAGCCCCGTGTGATCGTCCTTGATATCATATTGCCCGATATGGATGGCTATGCGGTGTGCCGCCGCCTGCGCAGCGACAGCCGTACTAACCAGATTCCCATCATCTTCTTGACGCAGAAGGATAGCCGACGTGACCGCCTAGACGGCCTAGAGATGGGCGCAGATGACTATCTGACCAAGCCCTTCGACCCCGAAGAACTGCGTCTGCGGGTGCACAATATCATCGAGCGTTTCGGCGGCCCCGCACTGATCGACCCACACACCAGCCTGCCCAATCTGGCGCTCATCAAAGAGCGCCTGCCTCAACTGCTCAACGATCCCGACATATGCTTTCTTGATGTGCAAGTCCTGCACCTGAATGAGTATAGAGAGAAGTACGGCGCTACCGCCGCTACTCAAGTGACGCGCGGCGCGGCCAAGATCATCAGCGATCTGCTCAATGAAGTGGATCCCCGGCGGGCGTTCATCGGGCAGCCGCGCGAGGATCACTTCCTGCTTGCCACACCGATCTACGCCATGGAGTGGGTGGCGCGGGAGGCAGTGGTGCGCTTCAGAGATCGGGTGACTATGTTCTACGACTACTCCGACCAGCGCAGCGGTGGGATGCTGCTGGGCACTCAAGCAGTGCCCTTCATGTCCTTTAAGGTGATGCGGGTGAAAAGGTCAGTGTTGAGAGCACTGGCCAATGCCCCTGACTCGATCTTCCGCCGAGGGCCATCGTACTCCGGCGGCAGGTTCTAGGAACGCTGCGCAAACCGCGCTTGACGGCCTACGCTGAATCCGAGAAGTTATCCCTACCCAACGCAGCGGCTTCGTGGCGCAGGCGGTCGAGGAATGCCGCCGACCTGAGCCGCCGTTCCAGATGGTAGCTGAGCGTCGCATATAGCAGACGCTCACACTCGGCCTGCACGGGTGCGCTGATACGCACCTGCTCCACTATCTCAAAAGGGCGCGTTTGCAGATAGCGCAGCACCTTGAGGGCGCGCAGGGATAGGGATTGCGCACGCGGGTGGTCGCGCCCGCAGGAAGGGCAAACCACGCCGCCGGCTGCCACACTGTAGTATTGATCTTGTGGCTTCAGCGCCTCGCCGCATACCGTGCAGCGGAACAACTCAGGTCGGTAGCCAACGAGGTCCAGCAGATGCAGCTCATAGTAGCGTGCCGTGCGGCGCAGGTTCTCCGTGTGGACAAGCCAGCCCAGTCCGTCCACCAGCAGGCGATAGAGCGCCGGATTGTCATCCCCTTCCTCGGTGAAGGCATCCACGAGTTCGGCGAAGTGAGAGGCATAGGTCATGCGCACAAGGTCGGTGCGCAGCGGCTGAAAGGCATCGCGCAGTTCGGCCTGCGTCACGATGTCCAGCGAGCGCCCGCGTGCGATGAGCATCTCGGTGCGCATGAAGAGCTCGACATGCCCGGCCTTACGGCTGCCCGGTCGGCGCACACCTTTGGCAATAACCCTGATCTTACCGTGACGGGGCGTGTAGAGCGTCAGGATGCGGTCTGCCTCGCCCAAGTCTTGGTGGCGCAAGACAACGGCCTCGGTACGGTAAACGCGCTCAGATGTGGGCACGCCTCTCATCCCCTACAACTACTGAGCGCATCGCCAATGCTCAAGCCAGATGCTCCGGCCCAAACCCATCCGGCAGGAACTCGGCAGCTGTGCGTTCGCTGATGATGTGCTTCGCATCGGCGATGATCACCAACATGGTCGGCGCAAACTCGTTCATCACCTGGCGGCAGATGCCGCATGGCGTAGCGCCGTTGCTGGTCACCACCGCCATGGCGCGGAAGGCGCGGTGCCCCTCTGAAACGGCCTTGGCGATCGCCACCCGTTCCGCGCAGATGGAGGCAGAGTAGGAGGCGTTCTCCACATTGCAGCCGGTGAAGATAACGCCGTCTTCAGTCAGCAGGGCGGCCCCTACTTGATAGTGCGAATAGGGCGCATAGGCGCGCTGGCGGGCCTCTCTTGCCGCAGCGACCAGCGCATCACGGTCAATGGGTGTTTCCGTTGCGGGCATGGGAGTTTCCGTTGTGTTCTTTGGATAAAGGGGGCAGATCGTCGGCGGCGATCTTCTTGACCCGCACCTTTCGGATACGCCGGTCGAGAACGGTCAGGACTTCCATATGCAGATGGGGGGTTTCCACCACCTCGCCTGCCTGCGGTATCTTGCCCAGCTGGCCGTAGATGAAGCCCCCCAGGGTGTCGCCCATCTCATCGGAGAGATTCACGTCTAGCAGGTGGTTAAAGTCATCCAGGTTGATGCGGGCGTCAAACACGTACTCATCAGGGCCAAGCACCTCATAGAGGGCCTCTTCCGCCTCGTCATACTCATCAAAGATCTCGCCGACGATCTCCTCAACAATGTCCTCAATGGTCACCAGCCCCGCCGTGCCACCGTACTCGTCAACCACAATGGCCATGTGCACCTTGGCGCTCTGTAGCTCGCGCAACAGGTCCGAGACGCGCTTCGATTCGGGCGCAAACAGCGCCGGACGCAGCAGCGCGGCCATGTCGAAAGAGGTCCAGTCCTCGTGCCAGATGCGCAACAGGTCTTTGGCGTAGAGCAACCCCTTGATGTTATCAAGCGAGTTCTCGTAAACCGGAATGCGCGAATGGCCGGCCTCTATGATCACACGGCGGGCTTCTTCCAGCGGGGTGTTCATCTCCAGTGCCACGATGTCGATGCGGGGCACCATGATCTCGCGAACAAGCGTCTCGTCGAGCTGGAAGATGGAATAGATCATCTCCTTTTCCTCTTCTTCAATCGCCCCTTCCTCTTCCCCCGCATCGATTAAGGTCATGATCTCCGCTTCCGTCAGCAGTGCTGTGCCATCGCTGCCGCTTGGCATAGGCGCAATCCCACGCCGCAGGTTGGTCACGAGTGCCACAAGGGGCCGGAATAGCGCGATGGTGATTTGCGCTGGCGTCAGCAGCGCCATCGCCCAGACAGCGGGATCGCGCTGCGCCAGCGCTTCCGGCAGCGACTCGGTCAGCAGGAAGGCAAGGAGCGCCAGCAGCGGGATGGCCACCGCATAACTGATCAAGTAGCTCACCGGCTTAAGGAAAGGCAGAGCTGCACCCAAGCGAGTAGCCAGCGGCGGCAGCAGTAGCGTAGTGGCCAGCGCGGCGATGAGGAAATAGACGATCAAGGTGGCTAGCCGAAAGGTGTTGAGCACCTGCGCAGAGTTCTCTGCCACCTCCAGTAGGCGTGCTGCCCGCCGATCCCCGCGCTCTGCCTGCTCACGGATCGGTTGCCGCCGCAGGTTGCTCAGCGCTGCGCGTGCTGTAGAGAAGAACCCTCCGATGAGAAGTAG